>NZ_JBHUYJ010000083.1:0-34697 GCF_042668715.1 Streptomyces sp. NPDC057271 | reverse complement strand
GCGTACGACCAGGGCGACGGCACCATGCGGATCTACCGCTGGACGTCCACGGGCAGCGCTTTCAAGCGCGCGAGCGACTACGACTCCGGCAGCTTCCATCTCTCCAACGTCGGCAACCGCATGGCGGCGGGTGACACCAACGCCGACGGCAAGGACGATGTCGTCATGGGGTACCAGTACAACGACGGTACGTGGGGTCTCTACACGTTCCTGAACGGCAACGACTACGACGGTGTCTGGTACACCGGCGGCGCATTCGACCTCGGCAGGGCCGGCGGACGGCTGGTCCTCGGTGACTGGAACGGTGACGGCAAGGCCGAGCCGGCCGTGGCGTACGACCAGGGCGACGGCACCATGCGGATCTACCGCTGGACGTCCACGGGCAGCGCTTTCAAGCGCGCGAGCGACTACGACTCCGGCAGCTTCTCGCTCTCGAACGTCGGCGACCGGATGGCGGCGGGTGACACCAACGGTGACGGTAAGGACGACGTCGTCATGGGGTACCAGTACAACGACGGTACGTGGGGTCTCTACACGTTCCTGAACGGCAACGACTACGACGGTGTCTGGTACACCGGCGGCTCCTACAACCTCGGCAACGTCGGCGGACGCCTGGTCCTCGGCGACTGGTAGGACGCCTGCCGACCAGGGCCGGCCGCCACCGAGCGGCCCGGCCCTGGTCGTGCCTGGTCTCTCCATGAGGATCTGACGTACGGCGCCCGTCGCCCCCCCTCGTCGAGGTCGCGGTGCCGGCCCCGGCGGGTGAGAAGTCCACCGACCTCACCCCGGATGAGTTCCGCGGGGGCCTGGCCCCACCGCCACGGAGACGCATCACCTGACCATCGGTCAACTATGCGAGTGGACAAGATCCATTCGAATGGACAACGATGGGTGCCTATTCGAATGTCAGTGCGACTACTGTCATTACCGGGGGACGGGGGCGGGACTCAACGGGTCCGTCCTCCCTTCCCTCGCGCACGGAGTTGTCCGAGGCCCTCGTACAAGCGGCCAGTTGATCTGGAGTCCTGCCGCGGCCTTGAAAGGGAAACCCTGGTGAGTCACCCGACGGATCCGTACGCGTCGAGCGAGAGGCCGCAGCAACTCCCGCCCCAGCCGCCACCCCAGCAAGGGGGATACGGTCCGCTGCCGCACCTGCCGCCGCCCCACATGCCGCAGCAGCCCGCAGGGCAGGGGCAGTCACATCAGGGCTTCCCTTCCCAGCCCCAGACCCAGCCTGGATACCCTCCGCAACAGCCACCTCAGTACGGGCAGTACGGGCACCATGGGGCGTACGGGCAGCACGGGGCATACGCGCCGTACACCGAGGGGTTCGCTCCGCAACCCGGGTTCGCGCCGCAACAGCCGCACCACCAGGGCGGATACGCCGCTCAGGCACCCCCGCCGCAGCCGCAGTTCCAACCCCAGCCCCAACAGGCACCCCAGCCGCACCCCCACGTGCCGGCCACCGCCCCCGGTTACCCGCCTGCTCACGCGCCTGTGTCGCCGCCCCCGACACCGGCGTACACGAGCGGTCATGACATCTGCGCGGACGTCCACCAGGTCCGCCGGCGGGCCGACGCGACGGCCTTGACGACCCTGCTGCTGATGCTGCCGAACTTCGTCGGCAGCGCCTTGGTCGTGTTGCTGCTGTCCGCGTTGATGCCTGCCGGGGTCGACATCGCCCTCATCGTCGTCTGGCTGGCTTCCGGTGCGGTCGTCTTCCTCCGTCCCGCCGAGCGGCTGTTCGCGAAGACGCTCCTACGGTGGCGCGAACCGACCGGAGCGGAGCTCGCAGCGCTCCGCCCGCTGTGGGACGACGTCATGCACAGGGCGAACATCGCCAAGCCGTCGTACGAACTGTGGATCGAGGACAGGGACGAGATCAACGCTGCTGCCGCGGCCGGTCACATGGTGGGTGTGACCCGGTGGTCGCTGACCTGTCTTGAGCCGGACCAGCTCGCGGCGGTCCTTGCGCACGAGTTCGGCCACCATCGCGGTGGGCACGCCTGGGCCGGTCTGCTCGGCCAGTGGTACGGCCCCGGGCAGGTTCGCGATGTTCCTGGCTCGGTGGGTGCTGATGGTGGTCCTGATCGCTGCCCAGTTCGTCCCCATCCTCGGCTGTCTGGTCGGTCTCGTGTTCGTGGCCGCGGTGATCGGTATCACCGTTGCGTTTCCGCCGGTGCTGGTGGTGCTCGTGACGCCCTACCTGCTCGCGTGGGCCGGACGCGCGGCCGAACTGCGCGCCGACCGAACGGCCGCTGAACTCGGCTATGGCCCGCAGCTGCACGCCGTGCTGAGCGGCTGGCAGGAACAGGGTGCAGATTCCGCCCGAGCGGACGACAAGCTTCTCGCCCGCCTCATGGCGACGCACCCCCCGATGCACCAGCGCATCCGCGAACTGGAGAAGTTCGCCGCGGCAGCCGGCTGAGCAACGTGCCCTACCAGGAGTCCATGTCATGACCGTCCAACCCGACGAAACACGTGTGGATGCGGATCCGCTGGTCCGGCTGTTCGACCCGGGACAGCGAATCGGCTGGGTCTACCGTGACGCGGAAGCCCACCGCCACGCGTTCACCCAGCCCGCGCCCGTCCCTCTCGACGTACCCGAGATGCTGCTGAACAGGGCACGGGCTGCTCGCCTCGACACCGCGGATCGCAAGGGAACCGCGCTGAAGGTCGGCGGCGGTCTCACCGCCTTCTTCCTGGTTGTCTCGATCTTCGCCGACACGATCGGACTGGTGCTCGCGGCCTTCGCCGCCGTGGGCGCCGTTCTTGTCCACACCCTCTCCGGCGGCGCGGCGACCACGGCCGACCAGAAGGTCGAACAGGTCCGCCACGAGCTTGCCCAGCGGTACCAGCACGAGTCCGCCGCATGGACCCATGCCAAGGCCCATTTCGAGTACACCGAGGACCAGCGCATTCGCGGACTGGATCTCTGGGGCCCCTGGCGATCGAGGGGGGAAACCCGCGACTCGACGTGTTCGGCGGATCCCGGCGCAGCCGGGAAGGCTTCCTCACCGTCTTCGGAGCGTCGACGCTGCGCGAGCGCCCGCTGATCGTCCTGGACCTCACACAGGCCCAGATCTGCCGGGAGCTGTCGGTCCTGACGGCGCAGATGGGCGCCCCCGTCGACGTACAGCTACTGCCGAGCCGGCAGACGGAGAGCAGCATCCTCGACGGCCTGCGGCCGGACGAACTCGTCGACGCGCTCGGCGAGGCCGTCTACGGGGACACGGCGGAGGCCACGCGTGCGAGCCGCAGCATGGACAGCCGGATCCTCAACCGGCTCTGTGACGCCCTCGGCGAGGGCGTCACTCCGGCGAGGATCGCCGCCGGCCTGCGGGCACTGCTCGGCGATCTCGACGACAGCGGCTCGCTGACCCGTGCGGAACGCAACCGCATCGCCGACGACCTGCTCACGGACAAGAACAAGGACCAGATACGCGAGAACCCGCTGAGGCTGGAGTCGTTCGTCCAGCCGCTGGCGCAGCTCGGCAGCGAGCGCGCGGGTCGCGGCCCGGCTACCTCACGTGCCTGAGCCTCGACCGTACGACGGGCAGCGCCAGCATCGAACTCCTCACCGACCTCGCCATCCTCAGCGTGGCGCGTCGCCTCTCCACGCTCGACGAGCAGGCACCGGCCGTCGTGGTGGCCCTCGGGGAGCATGAGGTGCAGCGGCGCCATCTGGAACAGCTCGCGAGGGTCTGCGAGTGGCGCGGCGCGCAGCTGACCGTCATGCACGCGCATCTGCGGGAGACCGCACGCGACATGATCGGTGGCGGCGCCGTGGCGTTCATGCGGCTCGGGAACCACCAGGAAGCCGGTGTGGCAGCCGACTTCCTCGGTCGGGACCACCGCTTCATCCTGCACTCCCTCACCGACACCCGCGGTGAGAGCGTCAACAGCTCGGTGTCCGTCACAAAGGGGACCTCCACCTCCACCGCCGTGACGGAGGGCTTCTCCCGTTCGTGGGGTTCCAACTGGGGAACAAGCTCCTCCAGCTCCTACAGCGGCGGGCCCGGATTCCCGAGCAGTACGACCAGCGGGTCCAGCGAGGGCGGCAGCTACACGGAGTCGGACAACCGGAGCACGACCAGGACGTTCGGTACCAACGAGTCGACCTCACGCACCGAAGGCACGACCGTCAGCACGAGCGACGGGACGACGACCCAGCGGGTGTACGAATACGTTCTGGAACCGACGCAGTTGCAGGCGCTCGCGGAATTCAGCCTCGTCTTCGTGGAGCGCGGCCCGGACGGATCCGTCAGCACGCGGACTGCCGTGTGCAACCCGAACATCGTGAAGCTCGAACGGTTCAGCAATCAGCCCTTGGCCGCTCTGCCACTGCCGCCGAACGCCGCAGTGTCGCCGCAGCAGCCGACGGATGGTCCGGATCGGCCGACCCCTGCCCTGCCACCCGAGGTGCCCGCGTACCCGGTGCACGAGCCACAGCCGACCGCGAACGATTCGTATGGTGCGAACGGTCCGTACGGTGCGTACGGCGTCCAGCCGGGCGCACAGCCTCAACCTCCGGCCTGGCCATGGCCGCAAGGGACCGCTCCGCAGCCTCCGGGCTCCTGGCCACCCCAGGCACCGCGGCGTTAGAGGCCGCACGGCTGCACCTCGTGCACCCGGCTGCGAACACCAGGAGGCCTGATACGGCCTCGAGGTCGAATCATGGGGGAACTGTGCCGGCCAGGCAGAACGAGCACCGACTGCGCCTGATGGGGGCGTCTTCCGGCTCGGGTGGACGATCGTGATGTGGACAGGGGCCGGCTCCGGGACGGAGACCGGAACGGGGACCGCTCCGGAGTATGCGGCAGCACACCCGATCCTGGACATGCCGACCTATCGGTTGACCGAGATGCCACGCCCGAGGCCGGACTCCTCCCGGCCCGTAGACCAGGACGACCATCTGCGCGCCCAGCGACTCGCCGCCCTCGTCTCCGCGTGTCACGCCACCACCCCGACGAGGCCGGGGGCGGCCGTCCCGCCCCCGGGGCCTGTCCTGCTCAGCTGGTCCCGTCCGTCGGCCGCACGTTCGGTCGATGTCCACCTCGGCGGCTCGTCCCTCGTCGGAAGCGACGACGCCGCCGATCCCGAGACGGTGTTGCTCAGGCTCCCGGCCGGTGCGCGTGCCCGTCGTACGCCGCCCGGGGCGTTTGCCGAGGCCATGGCGCGCTTCCCGTACTGGACCGCCGTCGCCGGAGTCGCCGACGGTCTGCTGGTCGAGGACGAACCCCGGGGACGGGGAACGTCCCCGGTCCGCCCCACCCTCGAGGACAGCCTTCTCGGCGTGTGGCAGGAGTCGTTCGCCTGGCTGGTCGTCGCCGACCCGGTGGCTCCGGAGGAACTCGACGAGATGATCGGTGACACCGCCGATCGTCAGCGCAGAGCGCAGTCCAAGGCGGAGAGCTCCCCCGAATACGGCCTGGAGCGTGCTCGTCTGGAGCACCGGCACAAGGAGTTGACCAGGGCGGAGGCCACCGGCCTCTGGCGGGCGCGTATCCTGGCCGGCGCCGCGACCGCAGCGGACGCGCAACGGGTCGCGGCTCTGCTCTGCGCGTCGACGGACCTTGAAGGGCCGCCGTACGCTCTCAGGCCGACGGGGCGGGGAGGCGACCTGGCGACCCTGCTCGGTGCGTCCATGCCGGAGCCCGTGGGCCATCCCTTCCACGCGAGTTCGGAGCTGATGGCTGCCGTTGCCCGCCCTCCTTCCCAGGAGATTCCCGGCGTACGTTTCGCACTCCGCCCCGAGTTCGACGTCACCCCGGAGAACTCGGTCCTGCGCACGCCCCCGGCCACCGCCCCGATCCGGCTGGGCGCGATCCTGGACCGGAACCGGAGCCCCGTGGGCGATGGACCTGCCCCGCTCCACGCTCAACCGGCACACGTTCGTCTGCGGGGCGACAGGCGGTGGCAAGTCCCAGACGGTCCGTGGCCTGCTCGAAGCCGCCACGCGTGAGCGACTGCCGTGGCTGGTCGTCGAACCGGCCAAGGCGGAGTACCGGTTCATGTCCGCACGGCTGGGGGACACGGACGAGGTCATCGTCATCAGGCCCGAGGACCGCGAAGCGCTCCCCGCCGGCCTGAACCCCCTGGAACCGTCGCGCTACCCGGGCGGTGAGCACTTCCCCCTGCAGACGCACCTGGACATGGTCCGCGCGCTCTTCCTCGCCTCCTTCGACCCGCAGGAACCGTTCCCGCAGGTGCTGAGTGCGGCGCTGACCCGGTGCTACGAGGACCTGGGCTGGGACCTCACCCTGGGTGAACCGCGCGTCCCGGGGACCGAGCCGCGCTACCCGACGCTCGAGGACCTGGAACACACGGCCCTTCAGGTCGTGTCGGAGATCGGGTACGGCAAGGAGATCACCGACAACGTCCAGGGCTTCATCAAGATCCGGCTCGCCGGCCTCCGGCTCGGGACCACAGGACGGTTCCTGGAGGGCGGCCACCCCCTCGACTTCGCCGAACTCCTCAAGCGCAACGTCGTCTTCGAGATCGAGGATGTCGGCGACGACGAGGACAAGGCGTCCCTGATGGGCACGATCCTGATCCGGCTCGTCGAGTACCTGCGGATGGAACAGCGCACGACGCGACGGCTCTCCTTCCCCCTGCGTCACCTGACGGTCTTCGAGGAAGCCCACAGGCTGCTGCGGCGCTCCGAGGAGGGCGGGGCGAGTTCGCATGCGTGGAGATGTTCGCCGGCCTGCTCGCCGAGATCCGGGCCTACGGCGAGGGGTTGGTGATCGCCGACCAGATCCCCAGCAAGCTCGTGCCCGACGTCATCAAGAACACCGCCGCCAAGGTCGTCCACCGTCTTCCGGCACAGGACGACCGCGAGGCCGTCGGCGCCACCATGAACATCACCGAGGCGCAGTCGGAGTACCTGGTCACGCTCAAGCCGGGTGAGGCGGCCGTGTTCACCGACGGCATGGACTATCCGATCCTGGTCCGCATGCAGGACGGTACGGCCCGCGAGGAGGCCGCGGCCATCCGCCCGGCCTCCCCGGCACCGATGAGCGCGCCGCGGAGCCGCGCGTGCGGTCCGGACTGCGCCGCGGCCCCGTGCACGCTTCGGCAGCTGCGCACCGCGCAACGCCTGAACGAGCAGGACGAGCTGCGGATCACGCTCTGGGCCGAGATGACCGTGGCATCCCATCTGCTGGGCTGGACCACTCCGCTTCCTGGAGAGGCCATGCGGCGTTCCCTCGCCGCCTACTGGTCCACGGACCGGCGCATGGTGGAGTGCGCGATCGGCCAGGCTGTGGACCGCGCGGTCCACAGCCGTGCAGGTGCCCCGGCCTCGCCCGCCGGGCTGGCCGAGCACGTGGCGTGGGTGATGCGGGCTCAGCTCGACGGACACGACCCCTGCCAGGTCGGCGAGCCGCGGTGGAAGGCTCGGAAGGGGACGAAGACGCGGCAGTACTACCACGGGCGGTACTCCCCGTCGGTGCTGGAGAAGGTGGTGGGCTGCGCGGACCCGTCGGAGGACTGGGCCAGGCGATTCGCCCGCACGCTGGCGTGTTTCGACCGCAGACCTCGCAAGCCGGTGCTGCCGCAACAGTCCACGGGGGAGACACGGTGAGCGAGCTCGACACAGTCGAGACCAATGGGGCGGATACTCCCTCGTCCTCCGAACTGCCGTACATCCCGGAGCCCGTCGGGGAGCCGGAGGAGCCGCAGGACGTGACGGAAGCGGACGCCGACGACCATTCCTGCGACTCCGCGCCGGACGACTTCGCGGAGCCGGTGGAGCCTGAAGACCCCGACGCGACGGCGGAACGAGCGAACGCCGACGCCGACAGTGAGGACGCCGGCGACGCCGGGGACACCGTCGAGGCCAGGAAGCAGGCAGCGCGGGCCGAAGGGCTGATAGACGAAGCCGGGCGTGTGCCGGTCGAGGAACTCGAGTCGTGAGGGCCCGGTCGGGCGTGAACGGCTTGGGATCCTCGGCGCGAGGTCCAGGGGCTTCCGGCCGCGTGTCTGACCGGTGGCACCCGCCCCGAGGAGTCTTCCTGGCGGTGCTGTGAGCTGTGCGGACCGCGACACGCTCGGCCCGCCTCTCCGTAGTCCTCGCCGTGCGGTAAACCAGTGGGGTGTACTGGTGGTGCACCCCACTGGTGCGTAGTATGCGTACATGCCTCTACCTCGATTCGATCGCCTCCCCGTCGAACGTCAGGAACTGATCCTCGGCGTGGCGCGCCGCCATTTCGCCGACCACGGTGTCGAGGCCGCCTCCTACAACAAGATCATCGAGGCCGCGGGGTTCTCGAAGACCGCGGCCTACCACTACTTCGACGGTCGGGAGGACCTGCTCTCCGCCGTGCTCGACGGCGTGCTCGGACGACTGCTCGGCGCCCTTGGCCCCTGGGTCGCGGTGCACGAGGAGGCGGCGTTCTGGTCCCGCCTCGACGCGAGCGCCGGCGCACTCGCGGCCCATCTGCGAGACCACCCGGACGATCTGGCCCTCGCCGGCGCGGCCATCGCGAACACGCGTGAGCGGCCGTGGCTGGAGTGGTTCGACGACCTGGTCTCGAACGGCCAGAGGTTGGGCGTCATCCGTACCGACGTGGATCACGGGCTGCTGGTGACGGTGACGGCGGCGGTCGTTCAGGCCGCCGACGCGTGGGCGCTCGCACGCATGAAGGCTTCGCCCACGCCCGCAGGCCCGGTGGAAGGTGATGAGAGCGCACAGCTGTGGGGGCTGCTGCGCGGTCTGTGGAGCGAGACCACGTCAGTCTTCGACGAGGGGGACACCGATGCGCACTGACCTGAAGATCGTCTGGGACATACCCGCGACCCCGCCCGGGATCGCGGGCCGTGTGGAGCGGTTCATGGGGCCGGGCAAGTCACGCTCCGAGTCGGGGGTGGAGATCGCCGGCCTCGTCGGCTGCGGCCTGCTCCTGGCCTTCGGGGTGTGGACCTCGGGGGCCTGGCACGAGTTGTCGGGAGTGCAGATCGTCGTGGTGGCCCTGGCGGGACTGGATCTCATCGGCGGAGTGCTCACCAACGCGACCAACGCGGCGAAACGCTGGTATCACCGCCCGGCTCCCGGGGCCAGACGGGCGCGGTTGCTGTTCGTCGCCGCGCACCTGATCCACCTCACGGCCATGGGATTTGTCGTCCTGTCGGGTGACTGGCGTTGGACGCTGGCCAACGGTGCGCTGCTGCTCGCCGGAGCGGCCGTCGTGGAGTTCGCGCCGCTGCACCTCAAGCGGCCTGTGTCGATGGCGGCCCTGATGGCCGCTGTCCTGGTCAATCTGTTCTGGCTGGAGGTTCCTGCCGCACTCGGTTGGTTCGCACCGCTGTTCTTCCTGAAGCTGCTCGTCTGTCATCTCGTCCCGGAGGCGCCGCTGGAGAGGAGGCACCGTGTCTGAGGGCGCCCGGAAGTGGAGGATCGAGTCGAACCCGGATCCCGCCGCCTGCGCCCGCACCCTGGCTGTCGCCTTTGCCTGCGAGCCCGGCGTCTCGTGGATCTGCGGTGCCTCGGAGACTGTACGGACCCACTGGTTCGAAGCCACCCTGCGGGCCCACGCCACACTCCCCGGTGCCCTCCGGTACCTGCTCACGACTCCAGGCGGTCAGCCGGTCGCCTCGGCGGTCCTCACGCCGTCAGGGGCGGTGCCCAAGGCGTCAGTCCGTGCGGTCTGGGCGGCACGGACGGGCATGCGGTGCGGCCCGCCCGCCTTGTGGAGGACGTTGCGCTATCTGCACCGGAGTGAAGCCGCGACCCCGGCAGGCGCGTGGACGCTGGAGTTCATCGGGGTCCGGCCCGACATCGCGGGGCACGGCGCTGGACGGTTCCTCCTGGACCATGTGCTCGCGGCCACGGAGGCCCCTGCGGGCTTCTTCCTGACTACGGCCGACCCCGCGAACGTGCCCTTCTACCGCCGCTTCGGCTTCACCGATCTGCAGCGGACGGTGCTGGGGCGGCTGGACGTCACGGCGATGGCGAGACCGGGTATCGCCTGACCGATCAGCACTCTCATGCCCGTCCCGCTCGATCCCGTGGCAGGAATGCGGGGCCTGCGAGGCCGGTGGTCCTGGTGGCGCCGGCACGCATCCACGCATCCACGCGTGCCGGAGTGCTCGCGGCTCGGGCCTGCAGACGGATCCGCCGCGGATCGATTTCCTGATGTCGACACCCGCCACCGGCGCCACCGGCCCTGGCGCGGTGCCACTGCTCGGTTTCCTCCTGTTCGCCGACGGCGATGAGCCGAGCAGCTGCCCAGACGACGGCATCCGCCCGAGACAGGCAGACGATCCAGGTCTGCGAGGGGGTGCGACGGTGGCCGGCCCGGGGCGTGTGTCGGAAGTCTGTGCAGTGGCGGTCACGGCGTAGTACTTCTGGTGAGACAGAGAGACATGTTGTTGTTCTGAGGTGGAGTGTCGATGGCCGTTCGCCGTGTCGTGCCCAACATCCAGTCAGAGGCTGCGCAGGAGAGCCGGGAGTTCTATGGCCTGCTGGGCTTCGAGGAGGTCATGAACCACGGCTGGATCATGACGCTCGCTTCCCCGTCCAGCCCGGCAGCGCAGATCAGCGTCATGACCAGCGACAAGACCGCGCCTGTCTCTCCCGACATGAGCGTCGAGGTGGACGACGTGGATGCGGCTTACGCGGTCATGCGGGAGAGCGGCGCGGAGATCGTTCACCCCTTGCAGGATGAGGAGTGGGGTGTGCGGCGGTTCTTTGTCCGTGACCCCGGCGGACGGGTGGTCAACGTGCTGGGCCACCGCTGACGGTCTCTCACGCGCCCGGGTGAACGTGCTGCTCACAGCCGCCCGTTGACGGCTGCGACCAAGGTGGTTGCTTCGTAGCGGACGGCGGGTCTCTCGTGGTTGTGTGGCCACGGCCCGGTGCCTCTCGAGGCGGTTGATGCCGCACTCCACCGCACGGCGTTCCCCATAGCCGGTCTTGCCGGTCCTGTCGGACTTCGGCGGACGGCCGCGCGGGCGCCGAGCCTCCTGCGGTGGCGGGCGTGATCGGCCTCGTCCGGGATGGTCCGTGGCCGGCGCCCGGTCCCGTCGCGATGCGCACCGCCCCGCGCGGAACTCCGTTTGACGCAGGGTCTCTTCCCCGCCGTGGGCTCAACTGCGCCTCTGATCAAGGCTTCACGCCACGAGGAGAGGCCGATGTGTCGAGTGCCCTAAGGGGAAGGAAGGCCTCCGCCGGAAGGTGATCTTTTTACTTGAAGTGCTCGGTGTAATCAGGTCCAATGAGTCACCCTCAGTAGGTGCCCGGACCACGGAAAGCCCGTCATGACCCACCACAGCCCGTTGCACGCGACTGTCCCGCAGCTCCGGGCGGCGAGACGGCCGCCCGTCCCTCTCGGCGACGTGAACGGCACCGTGACCGCGCTTCCCACCGCGGCGGAGCGAGCTTGGCTCGACAGCTTCCAGAGCGCCCGTCATCTGGCCGACGCCGATGTGCGGCGGCACGAACGACGGAACACACTGCACACGTTGAGGGGCCTCCAGGTGCTCGCCCGGTTCGCGGAGGAGCGGGCGGACGCCTTCGCGACCTCCAACGGGGTGCCGCTCGCCACGGTCGAGGCGATCACGCGCCGGATCGGTGACCCCCTTGTCCGCGCCCAGGCGGTGGGCAAGCTGATAGCCGCGGCCGAGCGCGGCGTGGACTTCCGGCTCGGCCCCGCCTCCTGGCTGCCCGACGGCCTGGAGGGGGCGGGGGAGATCGGCGCCGTCTTCGGCAACCTCGTCGACAACGCCCTGGACGCCGTCGCCGGCACCGGACGGCCGGAGCCCCGCGTCGAGGCCGTCCTCCGGTACGACCGGGGCACCGTCGATCTCTCCGTGCACGACAACGGGCCCGGTGTGGCGCCCCACTTGTACGGCTGGGTCTTCGAGCGGGGCTCCTCGACGAAACCGGCCTCGCCCGCCCGCCCCCGGGGTATCGGCCTCGCGCTGGTGCGTGCCGTCGCCGAGGCGCGGAGCGGATCGGTCGAGGTGAGGGGCCGGGAGGGCGGCGGCGCCGTCTTCGCCGTCCGGATGCGCGCCGCCGAGCAGCACCAGGGGGCCCGTCGGCGCGTGTCGCCATGCCAGGCGGACGCGGGCCCGTCGAGGCGGCTGCGGGAGGACCGGTGATCAACGTGCTCGTCGTGGACGACGACTTCTACGTGGCGAAGATCAACGCCCACTACGTGTCCGAGACACCCGGCTTCCGAGTGGCGGGAATCGCCCACGGCGCGGCTCCCGCCCTTGCGGCCGTCGAGCGCGGCGGCATCGACCTCATCCTGCTCGACCAGCACCTCCCCAACGAGAGCGGCCTGTCCGTCGCCCGCCGCATTCGCAGCCTGGACCTGGACGTCGACATCGTCATGGTCACCGCCGACCGCAGACCCGCATCCGTCCGAGCGGCCCGCCGCGCGGGGGTCCTGCACTACCTCGTCAAGCCGTTCACCTCCGAGAGCCTCCGCGAGAGGCTGGAGTCGTACGCCCGGACGCGCACCGCGTTCGACGACACCGCGGAGATGGACCAGGACGCCGTCGACAGGTCCCTGGGCGGCCTGTGCACTCCGGACGCGGGGCGGGACCTGCCCAAAGGATTCTCCGACCGCACCGCGGACCTCGTCTCGCGCGTGGTCGAGGAGCACGGGGCCCGGCGCCAGCTGACCGCCCAGGAGGTGTCCGAGCTGACGCGGATCAGCCGCTCGACCGCGCAGCGGTACCTGAAGTTCCTCGCCGACAGCGGGCGGCTGCGGCTCACCCTCAAGTACGGCACCAGCGGCCGGCCCGAGCACCTCTACTCCCGGGCGTGAGCCGGACCCGTCCCGGGCCCCTGGCTCCTGGCCTCGACCACGCGACAGGAATCCGATAGTGCCGATACGAATTCTCCCCGAGCCCGGTCCCACCCGGATGCTGACGCTCATCACCATGGTGATGAGCCTGGGGCAGGGACTGTGGATGGCTCTGAGCGCCATCTACGCGGTGACGGTCGTCGGCCTGTCACCCGGCGAGCTGGGCATCGCCCTGGGCGTCGCCGCCGTCCTCGTCCTGATGTCCAGCATCCCGCTGGGTCACCTCGCCGACCGCGCGGGACCGCGCACCGTACAGCTGTGGTCGTTCCTCGCCCTGGCTCCGCTGACCGCGGCCCTGGTCGCGGCAGAGGGCTTCTGGTCGTACCTGATCGTCACCTCCGTGCAGGGGCTCGCCTACCGGGCCGGCAACAACGCCCGCAAGGCGATGATCGCGGCCAACGTGCCCCGGGAGGACCGGGTGCACGTCATGGCGTACATCCGAGCCGCGGTCAACGCGACCCTGGCGGTCGGCGCCTGTCTGGCCGGCCTCGTCCTGGTGTGGGACGAACGTGCCGGCTACCAGAGCGCCGTGCTCTTCACCGCCCTCTGCTTCCTGGTCACGGGACTGCTCACGCTCAAGGAGCGGGCGGTGCCCCCTGCGCCCGCCTCGCCGGGCGCGGCCTTCTCGGTGCTGCGGGACACCCCTTTCCTGGCGTTCACCGTTCTGGACGGCGCCCTCGTCACCCACGCCCTGCTGCTCGACCTCGTCCTGCCTCTGTGGGTCGTCCACCACACGGATGTGCCGCGTTGGACGAGCGCGGCGCTGCTGCTGCTGAACACCGTGCTGGTGGTGGCCCTCCAGACCCGGGCCGCGCGCGGCGTCCGGGACCCGAGGTCCGCGTCCTTCGCGAGCCTCCAGGGCGCCGGCTGCGTGGCGGGCGCCTGCCTGCTCTTCGCCCTCACCGACGGCGCGGAGGTCATCGCGGCCTGCGTGCTGCTGGGCGTCGGCGCGCTGCTGCACGCGCTCGGGGAGATCCGGCAGGCGGCGGGCAGCTGGACCATCGTCTTCGACCTGGCGCCCGACCACGCGCAGGGCCAGTACCAGGGCACATACAAGATGGGCGGGGACATCGGCAAGATGTTCGCCCCCGCCGTCCTCACCTGGCTGATCATCGGCCACGGTGCCATCGGCTGGGTCGTCCTTGCCGTGGCCTACGCGGTGCTGGGCGCCGCCGTTCCTGCGGTCGTGGCCTTCGGCGCCCGCAGGAGGACCCCTGCGAAGGACCCCGCCACCGTCTGAGCGCGCCTCCGCGGTATACCCGTACGTCCCACGGCGACGTGCCCCCACCCGGGGCACGTCGTCTTCGCGTCTTCTGCCGACGGCCGCCGCCCCACGGAGAAGGCGCTCCCCGGCCCGCCGGACAGGCCCTCCGCAGGCCCGCGGGGGAAACGAGCAGAACACGCTTTTACCGGCCAAGGATGTTTAGCGCGGCAGTGCGCACAACCGGGACCGAACCCCGGGGCCGTCGCTAGCTTCGTGCGCAATCCGCCGTCGACGAGTTCGGACAGACATGACCACAGCATCGGACGTACGCCTGGGCGCCGGGCTCCTGAAGCACGCGCTCGTCCAGCCGGACCGCATCGCGTTGAGCCTGGGGCGCCGTGCGTACAGCTACGCCGAGGCCGCGACCACGGCGCGCCGCTGGGCCGCCCTGCTGGTCGAGGCCGCGGGTGGCCGGCCCGCCCGGGTCGGGGTCTTCGCCCATCGCAGCGAGGCCTCCTACCTGGGGGTCGCCGCCGCGCTGTGCGCGGGCGCCGCGTTCGTCCCGCTGAACCGCAGGTTCCCGGCCGAGCGGACCCGCTCGATGCTGGAGCGCGCCGACGTCGACGCGATCGTCGTGGACGCGGCCTCCCTGCCCGGCCTCGCCGACCTGCTGCGGGGCCTGCCGCGCAAGCCGGTCGTGCTCCTCCCCGACGTCGAGCGGGCCCAGGCCGGGGAGCTGGGCGACGTACGGGTCCTGGACTCCCGGGACCTGGCCGTCGCCGCGCCGCTGGAGGAACTCCCCCTGGTCGCGCCCGAGGACATCGCCTATCTGCTGTTCACCTCCGGCAGCACCGGCACGCCCAAGGGCGTGCCCGTCACCCACGGCAACGTCCGCGCGTTCCTCGACGCCAACCAGGAGCGCTACCGCCTCACCCCCGAGGACCGGCTGACGCAGACCTTCGACCAGACCTTCGACCTGTCGGTCTTCGACCTCTTCATGGCCTGGGAGAACGGGGCCCGGCTGTGCTCGATGGACCCCATCGAGCTGCTGTCGCCGTTCAAGTACCTGGAACGCAACGGCATCACCGTCTGGTTCTCCGTGCCGTCCGTCGCCGCCGTCCTGCGGCGGCGCGGGGTGCTGCGCCCCGGGACGATGCCCACGCTGCGCTGGAGCCTGTTCTGCGGCGAGGCGCTGCCCCGCGAGACCGCCGAGGCGTGGCAGGCGGCCGCCCCGCAGTCGGTCGTGGAGAACCTGTACGGACCCACCGAGCTGACCATCGCCTGCACGGTGCACCGCTGGGACCCGGTGACCGGGCCGGCGGCCTGCGTCCATGACAACGTGCCGATCGGCCGCCCCTACCCGGGCCTGCACCCGCTGGTGATCGGCGCGGACGGCACCCCGGTGGCGGACGGTCAGGTGGGGGAGCTGTGCATGGCCGGCCCGCAGACCACCCCCGGCTACTGGCGGGCTCCCGAACTCACCGCCGAGCGGTTCTTCCCGTACGAGGGCCGCACCTACTACCGCACCGGCGACCTGGTGCGCCGGCAGGACGACGCCTACGTCTGCCTGGGCCGCAACGACCAGCAGGTCAAGATCGGCGGCTACCGCGTCGAACTGGGTGAGATCGAGGCCGTCCTGCGGCGGGCCGGCGCAGTGGAGGCGATCGCCCTTCAGTGGCCCGACACCCACACCGTGACCGCCGTCGTCTGCGGCGACGTCGACCCCGCGGCGCTCACCGCGGCCTGCGAGGCCGCGCTGCCGCCGTACATGACGCCCGCCCGGATCCACACGGTCGCCGAGATGCCCGTCAACGGCAACGGCAAGACGGACCGGGGCGCGCTGCGCGACCTCCTCCGGACCGACCTGTGACCACCGCCCCTCCGCCCCCTTCCCGCCGCGCTCCCCGAAAGGCCATCGTGAGCACAGTCGACCAGCTCGTCGCCCGCACCCTGGGAATCACCGAGGACCGTCTCACCGCCGATCTCGCCTACCAGTCCGTCCGCGAGTGGGACTCGCTCGGCCACGTCGCGCTCATGGTCGCTCTGGAACAGGAGTACGGCGTCGAGGTCGACGACGACCTCATGCTGGAGCTGCGCACGCTCGGCGCGGTGCGCGCCTTCGCCGACGGCCTGAGCGACACCGCGGCTACCGTGGCCTCCACGGTCACCGCGGAATCCACGGCCACCGCGGGCTCCCCAGGCGCCGCGGATTCCCCAGCCCCCGAAGGCTCCACGGTCACCGCGGAATCCACGGCCCCCGCGCCCCGCACGGTCGCCGGGAGCCCCGACGTGCCGACGCCCGGCGGCACCGTCCACCGGGGTCTGGAGGGCGTCACCTTCGACCAGTCCGCCGTCACCCTCATCGACGGTGCCGAAGGCATCCTGGAGTACCGGGGCTACAGCATCCACGACCTGGCCGAGCACGCCTCCTTCGAGGAGGTCGCCCACCTGCTGGTCCACGGCCACCTCCCCGACGCGGCCGCCCTCGAGGTCTTCACCAAGCAACTGCGCGCGGCCCGCACCCTGCCCGCACCGGTCCTGGACCTCGTCCGGTCCCTCGCGCACGCCCACCCGATGGAGGCACTGCGCACCTGCGTCTCCGCGCTCGGCGCGTTCGGCCCCCGCCGGGCGGCAGGCGCCGACGAGAGCTACGCGGAGGCCCGCGAGGCCGGGATCGAGCTCATAGCCCGCATCCCGATGATCGTCGCCGCGCACCACGCCTTCCGCAGCGGCCGTGAGCCGCAGTGGCCCCGCGAGGACGCCGGCCACGCCGAGGCGTTCCTCACCGTCCTGCTCGGCGAAGAGCCCACGACGGCCGCCGTCCGCGTCATCGACAAGGGCTTCGTCGTCCACGCCGACCACGGGTCCAACGCCTCCGCGTTCACCGCCCGCGTCGCCGTCGGCTGCCGCGCCGACATGACCGCGGCGCTCACCGCCGCCATCGCCGCCTTCTCCGGTTCGGTGCACGGAGGCGCCGCCGAACGGGTGATCGGACTCGTCGACGAGGTCGGCGCGCCCGAGAACGCCGAGGCCCGCGTCGCCGCCCTCCGAAGCCGGGGCGAGCCCGTCATGGGCTTCGGCCACCGCGTCTACCGCACCGAGGACCCTCGCGTGCGCCACCTGCGCGCCAGCGTCGTCGAGCTGAGCGAGGAGCGCGGCGACCGCACCGGCCTCGACATCCTGGACGCGGTCGCCGCCGCGATGCGGCCATGGCAGCGGCACGGCGTCGCCGCCAACGTCGACCTGTACGCCGGGCTCTCCTACCGTCTCCTGGGCCTGCCGGACGACCTGGCCGTCGCCCTGTTCGTCGTCGGACGGACGCCTGGCTGGGTGGCCCAGGCGCTGGAGCAGCACGCCAACAACGTCCTGATCCGCCCGCTGCTCGCCTACGCCGGCCCGCGCGGCCTGACCTACCCCGAGGGAGCCACGCGATGAGCACCGCGTCCGTCTCGTCCCCCCTCCCGGCGCGGCTGCCGGACTTCGCCGCCGAGCACGGCTTCGACCTCGGCGCCCTCCCGTACACCGGCCGCGTCCTGCTGGAGTCGCTGCTGCGGGGTGGAGACCCCGCGCAGGCCGCGGTCCTGGGCAAGCGCCTGGCGCTCGGCGAGGACCCGGCCCTGGAGATGCCGTTCCGCCCCGCCCGCATCCTGGTGCAGGACTACACCGGCATCCCGCTCCTGGTCGACCTGGCCGTGCTGCGCGACCGGGTCGCCGAGCCCGGCCGCGTCAACCCCGCCCTCCCCGTCGACGTGGTCGTCGACCACTCGGTGCAGACCGACTGGGCGGGCCGCCCGGACGCCCTGGGCCTGAACGAGGCCCTGGAGATGTCCCGCAACCGCGAGCGCTACGCGTTCCTCAAGTGGGCCGAAGGCGTCTTCGACGGGGTGCGGGTGATCCCGCCGGGGCGCGGCATCGTCCACCAGATCAACCTGGAGCAGCTGGCCACCGTCGTCGCCGAGGGCCCCGACGGCTCCCTGATGCCGGACACCGTCCTGGGCACCGACAGCCACACCACCATGGTCAACGGCTTGGGCGTGCTCGGCTGGGGCGTCGGCGGCCTGGAGGCCGAGGCGCAGATGCTGGGCCTGGCACAGGCGATCCGCATCCCCCCGATCGTGGGGGTCCGGCTGACCGGCACCGTCAGCCCGGGGACCTCGCCCACCGACGTGGTCCTGGCCCTGACCCGCCGCCTCCGCGAGGAGAACGTGCAGGGCCTGATGGTGGAGTTCACCGGCCCCGGCATCGACGAACTCTCCGCGCCCGATCGCTGCACCGTGGCCAACATGGCCCCCGAGTACGGCGCCATGTCGGCGTTCTTCCCGGTGGACGAGGAGACCCTTGGCTACCTGCGGCGCACCGGGCGCGACGAGCCGGCGGTGTCCCGGGTGCGGGAGTACTGCCGGGAGCAGCGCCTGCTCCGTCAGGGCCCCGAGCCCGTCTTCGGGCGGACCCTCACCTTCGACCTGAGCGAGGTGGGCCCGGGCGTCGCCGGCCCCAGCCGCCCCGACCAGCGCATCTCCCTGGGCCAACTGCCGGATTCGCTGGCCGCGCTCTGCCCGCGGGGCCTGCGAAGCGAGGCCGGTGTCCAGGACGGTGACCTCGTCATCGCCGCCATCACCTCCTGCACCACGACCTCCAACCCCAAGGCCATGCTCGCCGCCGGCCTGCTCGCGAAGCGGGCCGTCGAGCGGGGCCTGCGCGTCCCCGCCCACGTCAAGACCAGCCTGTCGCCCGGCTCCAGGGCGGTCACCCGCTACCTGGCCGACGCAGGGCTCCTCACCGACCTGGAGACGCTCGGCTTCCACGTCGCCGGGTACGGCTGCATGACCTGCAACGGCGGCAGCGGCCCCCTCAACGAAGGCGTCGGCGAGGCCGTCGACCGCGGGGACCTGACCGTGGCCGCCGTACTGAGCGGCAACCGCAACTTCGCCTCCCGGGTCCACAGCCAGGTCCGCGCCGGCTACCTCGCCTCACCCGCCCTGGTCGTGGCACTCGCCCTGGTCGGCGACGTCCGCACCGACCTGGAGAGCCGGCCTCTCGGCGTCGACCGTGACGGCCGGCCCGTCCACCTGCGGGATCTGTGGCCGCATGCCGGCGAGCTGCGCGAGCTGGAGGAGCGGTACGTCACCCCGGAGGTGTTCGCTGCCGACCGTACGCCGCAGCCCGCGTGGGAGTCGATCACCGCCCCCGACAGCGAGGTGTACGCGTGGGACGAGACCTCCACCTACATCCGTCCGCCGGCCTACGTGGACTCCGAGGGTGGGCTTCCCGCCCTGAGAGGGGCCCGCGCCCTGGTGGCCCTCGGCGACCATGTCAGCACCGACCACATCTCTCCCGTCGGCGCCGTCCCGGCAGCCTCCCCGGCCGGGGAGTACCTGCGGGACAGGGGCGTACGGGACTTCAACTCCTACGGCTCCCGCCGGGGCAACCACGAGGTGATGGCCCGCGGCACGTTCAGCAACCCGCGCCTGCGCAACCTGCTGGTGGGCGACGGCGACAGCGGCGGCACCACCCTGCACCTGCCCAGCGGTGAGCGGCTGCCCGTCCACGACGCCGCCCGACGCTACACCGGGAGCGGCACCCCCCTGATCGTCCTGGCGGGGCGCGGCTACGGCATGGGCTCGTCCCGCGACTGGGCCGCCAAGGGGCCCTGGCTGCTCGGCGTCCGCGCGGTCCTCGCCGAGGACTTCGAGCGCATCCACCGGGCCAACCTGTGCGCCATGGGCATCCTGCCGCTGCTCCTGCCCGCCGGGCGGAGCTGGAGCGAGCTCGGCCTGACGGGCAGTGAGGAGTTCGACATCGACCTGGGGCGGGTGCGCGAGAGCGGCGAGGCCCACGTCACGGCCGACGGCATCGCCTTCACCGTACGGGCGGACGTGCGGTCGGCCGGCGAGTGGGACGTCCTGCTGGCCGGCGGCACCCTGCCCTACCTGCTGCGGACCATGGGCGCACGGCAGGAGGACACGGCATGACGCACATCCTGGACACGCTGGGCCTGCGCACGGCGGCCGAGGCCGATGCCCTCACCGCGGCCGCGAAGACCTTCGTCCCCGTCCACGCCGGCACCCACGACCTGCCCGTCGGCACCCTCCTGGACGCGCTGGCCGAGGACCCGTCGCTGCTGCCGCCGCGCACCGGCCACCTCGGAAACTGGGAGGACATCGCGGCCGGACGGGCCGGACCGATGGACTTCAACACGGCTGTCTGCGGCGGCGGGCACGGCTACCCGCTGATCTACGGCTTCACCCGCACCGAGGCCGACACCGAGGGCGGCGACGAGGCCTACCAGCCAGGCTCCCTCATCGACCAGGGCAAGCGGCAGGTCCTGCCGCTGCACACCTGGGACGGCTCCCGCTTCGTACGCCGCGACCGCTCCACACCCCTGTTCTGTCCTCTGGTCCAGGCCGAGGTGGACGGGCATCTCGTCCCCCTGGTCGACCTGCACAAGCAGCGGATGGCGGCCCTGCCTGGCTATCGCTTCCGGCACTGGGCCACCGCCCTGACCGACCGCGCCGCCCTGGTGACCGACATGCTCACCCTGCTCCTGGAAGAGGCCGCAGCCCAGGGCCGCAACCAGGCGTTCGCCGAACTGATCAGCCAGGCGGTGCGCCTGGACGGCGAGGTGGCCCGCTGCCGGGTGCGACCGGAAGGCACCGGCTACCTGCTCGAGGACCAGTACTACCCCTCGGCGCGCTCCCTGGCCGAGGCGGTCATGGTGACGGTCCACGCGTTGGTGGACCCGGCCGCGTTCATCGCCCGCCTGCCCGAACTGCCGCCGCTGCTGCCGGTGATGTCCCTCCAGCTCACCAACGTCCTGTTCGCGCTCCTGGACATGCACCACCCCGACGTCCCGGCCGGCCCTCCGGAGCAGCCCTTCATCACCCACCTGCACTGGGGCGCGCGCGCCATGGCCGGCTGCCCGCCCCGGCGCAACGGCTACCTGACCCGGCGCTCCACCGTGCGCTCCCTGCGCGCGATCACCGACCCGCTGGTCGAGCACTTCGAGGCCGCCCGCCCCGTGGCGTTCGTCCTGCTGCCCGCCCAGACCTTCATGCTGTGCCCGCCCAGCACCTCGCCCCGCGACATCGACCTGCTGGCCGACCTGGTCGCCCGGCTCAGGGCCGCCGACCCCGGAGCCGCCCACGACACGACACTGCGCTGGCTGGAGGGCCACGCCGAGCTGCTCTCGCCGTACCTGCGCGGCCGGTTCGCCGGCGGCAGCGGGGTCCCGGCCGACGGCACCGTGCGGGAGCCCGCCGTACCGGTCGAACCGGACGGCTTCCGCGCGCTCACGTTCCGTCAGGCCTGCGGGGCGGTCGCCGCGTTCGAGGAGGTCCTCAGGTGAAGCTCGTCCACCGCGAGATCGTCATCGCCCTGCGCGAACCCTTCGTGAGCAACACGGGCGTCACCACCCGGGTGCGCCAGCGCGTCGTCGAGCTGACCTGGCGTGACCTGAGAGGCCTCGGCACCGCCCGCGACGCCGACCCCGCCGAACTCGACGCCTGCGCGCCCGCGCTCGCCGGAACGTCGCCGTTCGGGCTGCGCGCGGCGCTCGACGGGCTGCCCGACGTCGGCGCGGCGACCCGGTCGGCCGTCGACATGGCCCTGCACGACCTGCTCGGCAAGGCCACCGGCCGGCCGCTGCACCAGCTGCTGGGGCTCGGCGGCCTGCCCGTACCGCCCACCGCGCTGTCCATCGGCGCCTGCCCCGACGACGAACTGGTCCGCCGGGGCCGGGCGCTCGCTCACTGGCCGGTCCTCAAGCTCAAGCTCACCCCGCGGGACGACGGCAGCCGCGCCGGGGTCCTCCGCTCCGTCTACCCCGGACGTATCCGCGTCGACGGCAACGGCTCGTGGGACCGCGAGCAGGCCCTCAGGGTCGCGGAGGAGCTGCACCGGCACGATGTCGAGATCCTGGAGCAGCCCGTCGCCCCCGGCCGTCTCGACGACCTGCGCCACGTCCACGAGCACTCACCCGTCCCGGTCTTCGCCGACGAGGACTGCGCCACGCCCGAGGACGTCCTGCGGCTGCGCGGACACGTCAGCGGCGTCAACATCAAACTCGTCACCTGCGGCGGCCTGGCCGAGGCCCACCGCATGATCCTGCTGGCCCGGACCTGCGGTCTGCGGACCATGCTCGGCTGCAAGGTGGAGAGCGCGCTGGGCGTCTCCGCCATGGCACAGCTCGCCCCGCTCGCGGACCACCTCGACCTGGACGGCCCCGTCGGCCTCCGCGACGACCCGTTCACCGGGATACGGATCGACGACGGCGCCCTCGCCCTGCCCACCGGCCCCGGCATCGGCGCCGCTACCCTCCATCAGACCCCGATCACCTGGGACAAGGACTGACATGCGCCTTCGCTGCGCCGTACTCGACGACTTCCAGCAGGTGGCCACCACCGCCGCCGACTGGAGCCCCCTCAAGGACCGGGTGGAGGTCGTCAGCTTCCCCGAGCACTTCGCCACCGAGGACGAACTCGCCTCCGCTCTCGACGACTTCGACATCGTCGTGACCCTGCGCGAACGTGTCGGCTTCTCTGCCTCTCTCCTCGACCGACTGCCCCGCCTGCGCCTGCTCATCGCCTCCGGCATGCGCAACAGCGTCATCGACCACGCGGCGGCCGAGCGTAACGGCGTCACCGTCTGCGGCACCGCCAGCACCTCCACCCCGCCCGTCGAGCTGACCTGGGCCCTGCTGCTGGGCCTGGCCCGGGGCATCGTCACCGAGAACACGGCGCTGCGCACCGGCGGCCCGTGGCAGTCCACCGTCGGCGCCGACCTCCACGGCCGGACCCTGGGCCTCCTCGGCCTGGGCAAGATCGGCAGCCGGGTCGCCCAGGTCGCGCTCGCCTTCGGCATGGACGTCCAGGCCTGGAGCCAGAACCTCACCGACGAACGCGCCGCCGAGGTCGGCGTCCGGCGGGCCCCCAGCAAGGAGGAACTCCTTGCCACCAGCGACTTCGTCTCCCTGCACCTCGTCCTCGGCGACCGCACCCGCGGCCTGATCGGCCCCGCCGAACTGGCGCTCCTGAAGCCGACCGCCTACCTGGTCAACACCTCCCGGGCGGGCCTGGTCGATCAGGACGCCCTCCTGGACGCCCTGCGGGAGGGGCGCATCGCCGGCGCCGGCCTGGACGTGTACGACGTCGAGCCGCTGCCCGCCGACCACCCGGTGCGCACCGCGCCCCGCCTCCTGGCCACCCCCCACCTGGGCTACGTCTCCCAGAACAACTACCGCACCTACTACACCCACGCCGTCGAGGACATCCAGGCGTACCTCGCAGACGCGCCCGTCCGCCTCCTCGGCTGACCTCGCCCCGCCCGTCCGCCTCCTCGGCTGACCCCGCCCCGCCACCGCCTTCCGCCCCGCCCTCTCTCGACCTTGGAGATTCCCCGGTGAGCCCGCACCGCCGCATGATGAAGCTCGGCGCCTTCCTTCCCGCGCCCGGGCACCACATAGCCGCCTGGCGGCACCCCGAAGCCCGCCCCGACGGCGGCCTGGACTTCGACTACTACCGTTCCCTGGTGCAGACCGCCGAGCGCGGCATGTTCGACATGGTCTTCCTGTCCGACGGGGCCGGAGTGCGGACCAGGTACAAGGACGCCGACGAGCTGAGCCGCCAGGGCCGCATGGTCCACTTCGAACCGCTGACCCTGCTGTCCGCGCTCGCCGTGCACACCCGGCACATCGGCCTCACCGCGACCGCGTCCACCACCTACAACGAACCCTTCACCCTGGCACGGCAGTTCGCCTCCCTCGACCACCTCAGCGCCGGCCGCTCGGGCTGGAACGTCGTGACCTCCGCGACGGACGCCGAGGCGCGCAACTACCACCTGGACAAGCAACCCGAGCACGCCGCCCGCTACCACCGCGCCCGCGAGTTCATGCATGTCGTCACCGGGCTGTGGGACAGCTGGGAGGACGACGCCTTCCTCTACGACAAGGAGTCGGGCCGCTTCTTCGACCCGGAGAAGCTGCACATCCTCGGGCACAAGGGCGAGCACTTCTCCGTACAGGGCCCGTTGAACGTCGCCCGCCCGCCGCAGGGCCACCCGGTCATCGTCCAGGCGGGCTCCTCCCCAGACGGACAGGACTTCGCCGCCCGCTGGGCGGAGGTCGTCTTCACCGTCCAGCAGACCCTGGACCAGGCGCAGGTCTACTACCGCGGCCTGAAGAAGCAGGTCGCCGACCACGGCCGCGACCCCGACCACGTCAAGATCCTGCCCGGCGCCTTCATCGTGGTGGGCCGCACCCTGGCGGAAGCCGAGGACAAGTACGCGACCCTCCAGTCCCTCGTCGACCCGGTGGTCGGCCTCGGGATGCTCTCGTACCAGCTCGGCAACGTCGACCTCACCGGATACCCGCTGGACGGCCCCCTGCCGGAACTGCCCGCCATCGAGGGCAGCACCAGCAAGCAGCAGGTCATCTACGAGCAGGCCCGCAGGCAGGGCCTGACCATCCGTGAGCTCTACCTGGCCGTCGCTGCCGGACGCGGGCACCGCTTCCTGCTCGGCACCCCCGAGACCATCGCGGACGAGCTGGAGGACTGGTTCGTCAACGATGCCGCCGACGGCTTCAACATCATGCCCGACTACCACCCGGGCGGCCTTGACGCCATCGTCGACCTCCTCGTCCCCGAGCTGCAGCGCCGCGGGCTGGTGCGCACGTCCTACGAGGGCACCACTCTGCGGGAGAACCTCGGACTGCCCCGGCCCGCTGTCCTCCAGGTCCCGGCGAGCGGCGCATGACCGTCGACGCGACGGCCCTGCGCTCCGTCCTGCGTGCCCACCCCTCGGGGGTCACGGTCCTCACCGCCGCCGGGTCCGACGGCCCGGTGGGGGTGACCGTCACCTCCTTCACCTCGATCAGCGCCGAACCCGCTCTCGTCGCCGCCGCTCTCGCGGACACCTCCACCACGTGGGCGAAGATGGCGCACAGCGAGCACTTCGCGATCCACCTGCTCGGCGCGGACCAGGTGACCACGGCCCTGCACTTCGCCACCCCGGGTGTCGACCGCTTCGCCCCGCCGACCGACTGGTACCCCGGCCCGTTCGGCGTGCCGTACCTGGCGGCCTGCCGGGGCAGGCTGCTGTGCTCGCGCCACAGCACCGTGCGTCTGGGCGACCACCACCTGCTGGTGGGCGCCGTCGAGCAGGTCGAGCACGGCGAGCGGGGGGACGGCCTCGTCCACCGCCACGGGGATCTGCAGCCGGTCACGACTCCTCCTCCAGCAAGGACCTGACACATGCCCACCGTTCTGTTGTTCTCGCGCCAGCCGCTCAGGGGCCGCCCGCTCCAGCAGTGGCTCGACCACCCCCGGGACGTCGTCCTGATCACCACGCCCAAGGCGGTCGACGGCGCCGAGGACATCCTGGCCGCCTCCTTCCCCCGTCACCGGCTGGTCGACGACTACCACGGCTGGGCGACCGAGGAGGTCGCGGAGGCAGCCGCCCGCGAGTACGGGGTGGACCTGGTGGCGAGCACGAGCGAGAGCGACGTGCTGCGGGCCGCGAGGCTGCGGGCCCGGCTCGGCCTGCCCGGACAGGACATCGCCTCGGCCACCGCCTACCGCGACAAGGTGGTCATGAAGGAACTCGCGCGGGCCGCGGGCGTACGGGTTCCGGCGTTCGCCGCCGTGGACAGCCCGCAGGACCTGCTCGACTTCGTCGACGCCCACGGCCTGCCCGTCGTCGTCAAGCCGCGTGCCGGTGCGGGCGCCGAAGGAGTGGCGTTCCTGCGCGAGCGCGCGGACATCACGGCCTTCTTCACGCGGGAACGCGGCTCCGAGGTGCCGTACCTGCCCGGCCAGTGGATGGTGGAGAGCCTCGCCCACGGCGCCTTCCATCACGTGGACGGCATCATGCGGGACGGCAGGATCGTCCACTCCTGGCCCGCCCGCTACACCGGCGGCCTCGCCGAACGCGTCCGTGAGAACCTCCACGCCGGCAGCACCCTGCTCGCTCCGGACGACGCCGTCACGCACGCCCTCCAGCGCATGGCCGCCGACGTCGTCGCCGCCCTGCCCCCGGCGCCGCACCCCCTCGCCTTCCACCTGGAGGCGTGGCTCGGCCCGGACGGGGTCCCCGTGCTGTGCGAGATCGCCAGCCGCGCCGGCGGTTCCCTCATCGGAGACCAGTACATCCGAGCCTTCGGCGTCCACCTGGCGCGCGAAGGGCTCCGGGCGCAGTGCGGGCTCCCCCTCACCCTCACCACGCAGCCGGCTGCCCCGTCCCGGGCCATCGGCCACGTCCTGCTGCCCCCCGGCCACGGCGTCTTCGTCCCTCCGGCCGTCCCGTGCCCGGTCCCCGGCGTGGAGCTGACTCTGATGCGCGAGCCCGGGGCGCACTGCCGGGGCGTGGAGAACGCCGCCGACGCGGCTGCCAGTGTCTTCGCCGAAGCCGACACCACCGACGCCGTGGAGTCCCGGCTCGCCGACGCCATGGAGTGGTGGAACCAGAACACCCGCTGGGACTGAGACGGCCCCGAGCCCGCCCCCGTCCTCCGTCCTCCGTCCTCCTCCAACCCGGAAGGGACAAGCCGTCTTGTCCGAGCACGTCCTGATCGTCGGCACCGGCCGCGATTTCCCCGCCCGCATCCGCGCCGCCCACCCGGGTGCCCGCACCACGGTGTTCTGCCGTCTCGACTCCGTCGGCCGGGTCCGCGCCCCCGGCGACAACGCCCGCGTCCTGGGGCTCCGCGACGACGCCCCGGAGCAGGAGTGGGTCGATCTGGCGGCGGCCGTGCACGCCCGGGACCCCTTCACCCGGATCGGCACCTTCGGTGAGCGCAACCAGCACCACTACGCCCGCATCGCCGAGGCACTGGGGCTCACCGCGCACAGCCCGGACACCGTCCGCCTGGTGCACGACAAGCAGGCCATGCGGGCCCGGCTGAGCGAGGCGGGCGTGGACTCCACCGTCGGCGTCCGCGTCGCCGACCTGGACGAACTGCGGGCCTTCGTCGGCCGCTATGGCCTGCCCTGCGTGGTGAAGCCCGTCTCCAACTCCGGCAGCGCCGGTATCACCAAGGTGACCAGCGAGAGCGAACTGGCCGAGGCCTTCGCACGGGCCGACGCCAGCTACCAGGGCCTGGCCCACGCGGGCGTCCTCGTCGAGGAGTTCCTCGACGGCCCGCAGTTCAGCGTCGAGGCCGTCTCGGAGGCGGGCGAGCACCAGGTCGTCGCCATCACCGCGAAGTTCTCCGACCCGGCCTCCTTCGTCGAACTCGGGCACGTCACGCCCGCGCCGCTCCCCGACGACGTCCGCGACGAGGTCCATGCCTACGTCGGCGCCGTACTCGACGCCCTCGGGGTGGAGTTCGGCCCCACCCACTCCGAGATCTGCCTCACGGAGAAGGGCCCCCGACTGATCGAGACGCACGTCCGCATGGGCGGCGACGAGATCCCCTCTCTCGTCCGGGACGCGACCGGCGTCGACGTGGACGACTGCGCCGCCCGCCAGACCCTGGGCGAGCACGTCATGCCGGCCGTCCGCGCAACGCTGGCCGAGGACCGTCCGGCGCGCTGCTCGGCCGTCTGGTTCGCGGCCCTGGAGGTCACCGGCGTCCTGGACCACGTCGGCCGCCTCGACGAGGCCCGGTCGCTGCCCGGCGTGACGGCGGTGCGCCTCCTCGCCGAGCCGGGGGCGGAGGTCGGCGGCCTGGCCTCCTCCGACTCGAGGGTGGCCTTCGCCCGCGCCCTGGCGGACACCCCCGAGGAGGCCGTACGCGCGGCGCGGGCGGCGGTGGAGCGCCTGGAGTTCACCCTGAAGGTCTCCGCCCGCCGAGGCCGGGCCGTCTGAACCACAACCCCCGCGGAGAGCTGCGCTGCCGGCCGCGACACCATCGCATCGCCCACGCCTTTCGGTGGCTCGGACACTCCATCGCCGACGATCACCCTCGGTTACTATGTCACTTCATGCCGGGAGCCGGCAGCAAGGGGCGCGGCGCCCTCGACGGTCTGCTGGGGGAGCGGGGAGACCGACGTTTCCCCGTGATCTCGGACACTCGATGCTTCCGCTGCGAGGGTGTGTACTCCGATCCGCGATCGGAATGCGCGATGCATCCGGCCTGGAGCGGGCCGCGTCCGGCAGCCGTCGTCAGTGCGTCGACGACCAGGGAGGCCCGGTGGTGGTCGGCCATCGAGTAGCCGAGGATCTCGCGGGTGGCCGGGTCCAGCCAGGTCGCCAGACACGGTCAGCAACCCTTGATCGTGTGAAGAGACGGCGGCGTTCTACTTCGTACGAACCAACCCCCCTGAGGGTCGTGGCGTTTCATGCGACTGGCGGTGGGTGGGGTGTCGGCGTCGAGGCTGCTCGACCCCGGGGCGCGGCGGCCGGGCTGTCCCCAGCGGCGGGCCGCTGCCGTTACTTCGCCCGGGTTGTCGCCCGTCCGTGAGGTATGTGTCATTCGCGATCCAGCGCGTCCGCACCTCGATGGCGTCACCGCACTGGTCATGGAGCGGGCCCGTTCCTCATATGGAAAAGGCGTTCGTCGAGACCGCGGCATCCATCCCCGTGCAAGGTACGGGCTCGTACTGAGCCGAGCCTGCACGCCGGCCTCAGGGAGACCGGGTCGAATCCAGCGGACAGGGGCGAGGTCTCCCTGCCCGCCCGGTTAGAATTCGGCGGCTCGCGTACCGCAAGGATCCAATAGGGGGTTTCGCGTGGATTTGTACGGAATCGTCGGTCCGCTGCTGCTCCTGTCGTCAGCGGCCGCCGGCGCCGGCGCGGCGCGGGCTCTTGATGATGCGTTCCGACGCCGTCCGTGGTCCCGCCCGCTGCGGGTTGCACTGCTACTGGCCTTCGCCTGCTGCACAACGGCCATGCTCGGCAGCGCGCTCATGTTGTCCCCTTGGTGGCCGTGGCTTTTCCTGACTGCACCCCCGTGGTTCCTGGCAGTGCTGGCCGTGGGCATACCGATGGCCTGCCGGCGGACACCAGCAGGAAAGCACGCCGGATGCCGCTCTTCTCCGCATCCGATGTCGTGGTCCGGACCAGACTTCACCTCACGTCCGCAATGACCGAGGACGCGGCCCGTCGCGCGACTGCCAGGAGCTTCCACTGGCGATCCGGCTGGCCGCCGCCCGCCTGCGCCACCGCCCGCTCTGGACCGTCGCCGACCTGGCGACACGGCTGCACCGGGGGAGCGGTCGGCCGAGCTGGAGGCAGGGGACGGGCGGCTGGCGGCTGCGTTCGCTCTCTCGTACCACCAGCCCGACGACGCCCAGCAACGCATGTTCCGTCACCTTGGCGTGTGCCCGGGCCCGGACGTGGATGCCTTCGCGGCGGCCGCGCTCAGCGGGCTGCCCCTGGGCGAGGCCGAGAGGCTGCTGAAGAGCCTGCTGGACGTGCACGCTCATGCAGCGGTTGCCTGGGCGCTACGTGTTCCACGACCTCGTCCGCGACTACGGGCGTCACCTCGCCGACGTGGAGGGGGAGCGGGGTGGCCGCTTCGGCAACGCCGTCGCGGTGAACACATGGAACACCTACGCCTGGACGCCGGCCTTGGCCAAGACCGGCGTCATCCCGCCACGCGCCGAGGGGGCGAAAGCCTGGCGGTGGGCGGCGGCTCCGAAGGACGGCTTCCATGTGCTTCGGCACACACCTACGCCTCGATCATGTTGGAAGCCGGGGAGTCCGTCGTGACCCTGGCTCGGTGGCTCGGACACTCCTCGCCGACGATCACCCTCGGTTACTATGTCACTTCATGCCGGGAGCCGGCAGCAAGGGGCGCGGCGCCCTCGACGGTCTGCTGGGGGAGCGGGAAGACCGGCTCGCCGGCCGAGATTCCCCAGATTCTCCCCAGCGCCGTCGACCGGTGATTCCTGCCTCTACGCCCCGGCGAAGTCGTCCGTGGATTGTAAGGCTGAAGAGATGGGTGGCCTGGGAACGTGTTGGAAGAGGTCGTAGCGACCCGCTATGTCACGCCCCTGCGTGAGGGTGGATCGCTCCCGGGGATCGTCGAAGCCGACGATCTCGGTACGTACGTCATGAAGTTCACCGGGGCCGGTCAGGGGCGGAAGACCCTGGTCGCCGAGGTCGTCTGCGGGCAGCTCGCGCGGCGGCTCGGGCTGCGGGTGCCGGAGCTGGTCGGCATCCAGCTCGATCCGGTCATCGGGCTCTCCGAGCCGGACCAGGAGGTCCAGGAGCTGCTCAAGGCGAGTGGCGGGCTCAACCTCGGGATGGACTACCTGCCCGGCTCGCTGGGGTTCGACCCGCTGGCGTACGAGGTGGACCCGAAGGAGGCGGGGAAGGTCGTCTGGTTCGACGCGGTGATCAACAACGTCGACCGGTCCTGGCGCAATCCCAACATGCTCGTCTGGCACGGCGACCTCTGGCTGATCGACCACGGCGCCACCATGATCTGGCACCACAACTGGCCCGGTGCCCAGGCCTCCGCCGCCAAGCCGTACGACGCCTCCGACCACGCCCTCGCGCCCTTCTCGCCGGACGTCGCCTCCGCCGCGGCCGAGCTGGCGCCCCTGGTCACGCGGGAGCTGCTGGAGGAGGTCGCCGCCGACGTCCCCGACGAGTGGCTCGTCGACGAGCCCGGGTTCGACAGCACCGACGCGCTGCGCCAGGCCTATGTGGACGCGCTGCTGCCGCGCGCCGCGACCGTCCACGAGCACATCACCCTCGGTCCGCGCGTCGAGCGCCGGCCCGCACAGCCGCCCGGCTGGCTGGCCGACCGCCTCGCCCCCCGGCCGCACTCCGTCGAGAAGGACCGCACCACGTGACCGACCGTGACGTCTTCGAGTACGCGCTGCTGCGCGTGGTGCCCCGCGTGGAGCGCGGCGAGTTCTTCAACGCCGGCGTGGTGGTCTACTGCCGCGCCCGGTCCTACGTCGCCGCCCGCACGCACCTGGACGAGACCAAGCTCCGGGCGCTCGACCCCGGCGCGGACGTCATCGGCGTACGGGCCGCGCTGCACGCCGTCGAGGGCGTCTGCCTGGGCGGGGAGGACGCCGGACAGGCGGCGCGCGACGACGCCGGCCGCCGCTTCCGCTGGCTGATCGCGCCCCGGTCCACCGTGGTCCAGCCGGGCCCGGTGCACACCGGCCTGACCGCCGATCCCGAGGCCGAGGTCGAAAGGCTGCTCGATCTGCTGGTGCGCTGAGCCCTGGCGCGCGATGCGGAGTGATCCGGTGCACCCGGTGGGCCGTTGACACCGGGTGCCAGGGCTTCTAGCGTCTCGTCTGCGGAAGGTACTAAGCGGTCGCTCATGTGTGGGACGCACCGTGTGAGCCGCATCCATGGATGATCCAAGGGCGAGGAGAACCAGCATGTCGACCACCGAGCAGCGCGTAGCCGTCGTCACCGGCGCGGCGCGGGGCATTGGCGCCGCGACCGCCGTACGGCTGGCCGCCGAGGGCCGTGCCGTGGCCGTACTCGACCTCGACGAGGCGGCCTGCAAGGACACCGTCGAGAAGCTCACGGCCGCGGGTGGCACCGCCATCGCCGTCGGCTGCGACGTCTCCGACAGCGCCCAGGTCGAGGCCGCCGTCGCGCGCGTGGCCACCGAGCTCGGCGCGCCGACGATCCTCGTGAACAACGCGGGCGTGCTCCGCGACAACCTGCTCTTCAAGATGTCCGAGGCCGACTGGGACATGGTCATGAACGTCCACCTCAAGGGCGCGTTCCTGATGGCCAAGGCCTGCCAGAAGCACATGGTGGACGCGGGCTTCGGCCGCATTGTCTCGCTCTCCTCGTCCTCCGCGCTCGGCAACCGCGGCCAGGCGAACTACTCGGCCGTCAAGGCGGGCCTGCAGGGCTTCACCAAGACCCTCGCCAAGGAACTCGGCAAGTTCGGCATCACGGCCAACGCCGTCGCCCCGGGCTTCATCGTCACCGAGATGACCGCGCAGACCGCCGAGCGTGTCGGCATGGGCTTCGAGGACTTCCAGGCCGCGGCCGCCTCCATGATCCCGGTGCAGCGGGTCGGCAAGCCGGAGGACATCGCCAACGCCATCGCCTTCTTCACGGGCGACGACGCGGGCTTCGTCTCCGGCCAGGTCCTGTACGTGGCCGGCGGCCCGCTCAACTGACGCCCGAGCGGGAAGAGGAGACGTACATGAGCACGAAGGAACTGCCCGAGCTCTCCGGCAAGGTGGCTCTGGTCACCGGAGCCAGCCGGGGCATCGGCTACGGCGTCGCCGAGGCGCTGGTCGCCCGCGGCGACCGGGTCTGCATCACCGGACGGGGCGAGGAGGCCCTCAAGGAGGCCGTGGAGCGCCTCGGCTCCGACCGGGTCATCGCCGTGCCGGGCAAGGCCCACGACGAGGCCCACCAGGCCGCCGCCGTCGACGCGACCATGGAGGCCTTCGGCCGGGTCGACTTCCTGGTGAACAATGCCGGAACCAACCCGGTTTTCGGCCCGATCGCCGAACTCGACCTGAATGTCGCACGTAAGGTCTACGAGACGAATGTGATCTCGGCCCTGGGATTCGCCCAGCTGACCTGGCGCGCCTGGCAGAAGGATCACGGCGGCGCGATCGTGAACATCGCCTCGATCGCCGGTATCTCCGCTTCGCCGTTCATCGGGGCGTACGGGATGAGCAAGGCGGCCATGGTCAATCTGACCCTCCAGCTCGCCCATGAATTCGCGCCGGTGGTCCGCGTCAACGCGATCGCCCCCGCCGTCGTGAAGACCAAGTTCGCCCAGGCCCTCTACGAGGGGCGGGAGGCGGAGGCCGCCGCGGCGTACCCGCTCGGCAGGCTGGGGGTCCCGGAGGACATCGGCGGGGCCGCCGCCTTTCTCACCTCCGCGCAGTCGGACTGGATCACCGGCCAGACGCTGGTGGTCGACGGAGGGCTTTTCCTCAACTCCGGTGTCGAGTGACCGATATCCGGACACTTTGCTGAATCCCTGACCGGTTTGACCCCGGTTAGTCGTTGAATGCAACAAGTGCCCCGCCAGGGTCGAACATTGACCTGGCGGGGCGCTGCGGTATGGTCGGCCGACCCATGGCTGAACGAGGAGCGTGCACGTGTTCAACCGGACCAGTCTGCAGGCCGCTGCAGCCCTTGCGTCCATATCCCTGGTGTCCGGATGCAGCCTGTTTTCCGATAATGCCTCCACCGGGGAGCAGAGGCTCGTCGTCGGCACGACGAGCTCTCCCACCACGCTTGATCCGGCAGCCGCCTGGGACAATTCCTGGGAGCTGTTCCGAAATGTCTTCCAGACATTGGTGAGTTTCCCGACCGGCAGCACCTCCCCGCAGTCCGATGCCGCGGACTGCAAGTTCACCGACACCGCCAGCCGGGTCTTCGAGTGCAAGCTCGAGGACGGTCTTACCTTCTCGAACGGGAACAGACTGGACGCGAAGGCGGTCCAGCACTCGATCGAGCGCATCCGGAAGATCGACGTCGAGGGCGGCCCGAACGGGATGCTCGGCTCGCTCGACAAGATCGAGACCGTGGACTCCCGTACGGTCGTCTTCAAGCTGAACAAGCCCGACGCGACCTTCCCCTTCGTCCTCGCCACTCCCGCCATGTCCCTCGTGGACCCGGCCGAGTACCCCGCCGACAAGCTCCGCGAGGACGGCGGCCTCACCGGCTCCGGCCCGTACGTCCTCGACTCGTACACCGAGGGCGACAAGGCCGAGCTGACCAAGAACCCCTCCTACAAGGGGTTCGCGGACCGCAAGAACGACGGCGTGACCATCCGGTACTTCGCGGAGTCCGAGCCGATGGTCCAGGCGCTGAAGAACAAGGAGATCGACGCCACCTACCGCGGCCTCACCGCCGAGGAGGTCGTCGACCTGCAGGACAGCGACGCCAACAAGGAGCTCCAGCTCGTGGAGTCCACCGGCGCCGACATCCGCTACCTCGTCTTCAACGCCCAGGACCCCTCGGTCGCCAAGGAGCCCGTCCGCAAGGCGATCGCCCAGCTCGTCGACCGTGAGGAGCTGGTCGCGAAGGCCTACAAGGGCACCGCGGAGCCGCTGTACTCCATGGTCCCCAAGGGCATCGTCGGCCACACCACCGAGTTCTTCGACCGCTTCGGCGAGCCCAGCGTCCCCAAGGCGCGCGACATCCTGCGCGAGGCCGGGATCAAGAAGCCCGTCGAGCTGACCTTCTGGTTCACCACCGACCGGTACGGCTCCGGCACCGCGCTCGAGTTCGCCGAGCTCAAGCGGCAGCTGGACGCCTCCGGGCTCTTCGAGGTGACCCTGCGCAGCAAGCCGTGGAAGGAGTTCGCCGCCGACTACCAGAAGGGGCAGTACCCGGTCTTCGGCCGAGGCTGGTTCCCCGACTTCCCGGACGCGGACAACTTCATCGCCCCGTTCGTGGGCAAGCAGAACGCCCTGGGCACGCCGTACCTGAGCCCCGAGATCACGGACGAGATCCTCCCGAAGTCGCGACGCGAGAGCGACCGCGGGGCGGTCGTGGCCGAGTTCCGCAAGGCCCAGGAGATCATGGTGGAGGACGTCCGGCTCCTCCCGCTGTGGCAGGGCAAGCTCTACATCGCGGCGAGCGAGGACATCGGCGGCGCCGAGCGCGCGCTCGACCCGCAGACCGTCATGCAGATGTGGGAGCTCAACCGCCGGGCCAGCTGGTAGGCGGCCCGAGCGGAACCGTTGATGCTCCTATTGCTGTCAAGCGGCTTGGAGCCACTTGCGGTAGGCGTGAGTGAGGTCGTCGTCCCTGCTGAGTCCTCTTTCGAGCCTGGAGAT
>NZ_JBHUYJ010000082.1:0-36020 GCF_042668715.1 Streptomyces sp. NPDC057271 | reverse complement strand
CCTTCGAGGACGTCAGAGGCGCCGAGTTCGCCCCGCCGTCCGCCGCCGACCTCGGCGACCACCGCGCCGCCGGACTGCTGCGCTCCGCCCTCCGCATCGGCTTCCGCTCCGGCGCCGGCCCCTTCCGCTCGCTCGCCGGCATCGCCGTCGAACCCCGCGCCTACCAGCTCGTCCCGCTCCTCATGGCGTTGCGACAGAGCACCGTACGGCTCCTCATCTCCGACGACGTCGGCATCGGCAAGACCGTCGAGGCCGGCCTCATCGCGAGTGAACTCCTCGCCCAGGGCGAGGCACGCGGCCTTGCCGTCCTCTGCTCACCGGCCCTCGCCGAGCAGTGGCAGGAGGAACTGCGCACCAAGTTCGGCCTCGACGCCGAACTCGTCCTCGCCTCCACCGTCTCCCGCCTGGAGCGCGGCCTGGACCTGGGGCAGTCGCTCTTCGACAAGTACCCCCACGTCATCGTGTCCACCGACTTCATCAAGTCCACCCGCCACCGCGACGACTTCGTCAAGCACTGCCCCGACCTGGTGATCGTCGACGAGGCCCACACCTGCGTCGCCGCCGACGACACCACCTCCACACAGAACCAGCTCCGCTACGAGCTGCTGCGCCGCGTAGCCGAGGACGCCGAGCGTCACCTGCTCCTCGTGACCGCCACCCCGCACAGCGGCAAGGAGTCCGCCTTCCGCAACCTTCTCGGCCTGGTCAGGCCCGAACTGGCAGGCACGGACCCGGACTCCGACCGGGGCCGACGCCTCCTCGCCCAGCACTTCGTACAGCGCAAGCGCGCCGACGTACGCCAGTACCTGACGACCGAGGACGGCCTCGGCGACGACAGCCTGGCCGAGCGGACCGCGTTCCCGTCCGACCGCTTCTTCAAGGACGAGACCTACAAGCTGTCCCCGGCCTACCGCGCCCTCCTCGACGACGCCATCGCCTACGCGAGCGAGCGTGTCGAGGCCGCCGACAGCCAGGGCAAGCGCGAGGCCCGTATCGCCTGGTGGTCCGCGATCGCCCTGCTCCGCTCCCTCGTCTCCTCCCCGCGCGCCGCCGCCCAGACCCTCCGTACGCGCTCCGCCGCCGCGGCCGCCGCCAGCGCCGAGGAAGCCGACCGCTTCGGCGCGCCCCTCACCCGCGACGCGGCCGACAGCGACAGCCTGGAGGGCATGGACGTGGCCCCCGGCGCCGAGACCGACGACGCCGGCGCCCGCCTCGCCGAACTCGCCGACCGGGCCGCCGCCCTGGAGGGCCCGGACGGCGACCTCAAGCTGAAGGCCCTGGTCAAGCACCTCAAGGCGCTGCTCGCTGACGGCTACCACCCGATCGTCTTCTGCCGCTACATCCCCACCGCCGAGTACGTCGCCGAGCACCTGGACGGCAAGCTCGGCAAGAAGACCGTCGTCCGCGCCGTGACGGGCACGATCTCGCCCCAGCAGCGCATCGAGCGCATCGAAGAACTGGCCGAGGAGGCCGGCCAGGAGGCCGCCGCCCGCCGTGTCCTCGTCGCCACCGACTGCCTCTCCGAGGGCGTCAACCTCCAGCACCACTTCGACGCCGTCGTCCACTACGACCTCGCCTGGAACCCCACCCGCCACGACCAGCGCGAGGGCCGCGTCGACCGCTACGGGCAGCACCGCGACGAGGTCCGGGTCATCACCCTGTACGGCAGCGACAACGGCATCGACGGCAAGGTCCTCGATGTCCTCATCAAGAAGCACCGCCAGATCAAGAAGGACCTCGGCATCTCCGTCTCCGTCCCCGACGAGACCTCCTCTGGCGTCACCGACGCCATCGTGGAGTGGCTGCTGCTGCGCGGCCGGGAGGGCGAGCAGGGCACCCTCTTCGAGGCAGACTCCTTCCAGCAGAGCTTCGCCGACCTGGAGGCCGACTGGAAGTCCGCCGCCGAACGCGAGACCCGCTCCCGCTCCCGGTTCGCCCAGCGGTCCATCCACCCGGAGGAGGTCGCCCGCGAGGTCCTCGCCATCCGCGACACCCTTGGCCGCGCCGACGAGGTGAATGACTTCGTACGGACCTCCCTCGCGGCCCTGGAAGCCCACCTGGTGGAGGCGGGCGACGGCTCCGGCGACTTCACCGCCGAGGTCAGCGGCACCTCCGCCGGCCTGCGCGACGCCCTCGCCCCCGTCGTAGGAGCCGCCGCCGTCGAAGGCGCCCGCCCCATCCCGTTCCGTACGACCTCGGCCGTGGCGCGGGGCGAGGCCGCCCTCGTCCGCACCGACCCCGTCGTCGGCGCCATCGCCGCCCACGTCCTGAACTCCGCCCTCGACAGCCAGGCCGACGGCCGCCGCCCCGCCCGCCGCTGTGGTGTCGTCTCCACCCGCGCCGTCGAGACCCGCACGACCCTGCTCCTCGTCCGCTACCGCTTCCACCTCACGCTGCCCTCCCGGCAGGGGGAGAAGCAGCTCGTCGCCGAGGACGCCCGCCTCCTCGCCTTCCAGGGCTCCCCGAAGAACGCCGTGTGGCTGCCCGAGGACCAGGCCCACGCCCTCCTCGCCGCCCAGGCCGCCGACAGTGTCGACCCCGACCACGGTGAGCACATGATGACCCGGGTCCTCGGCCAGCTCTCGGCTGTCACCGACCACTTGGAGCAGTACGGCGACACCCTCTCCGCCGAACTCCACGAGTCCCACCGGCGGGTCCGCCGCGCCTCCGACGAGATCGTCCGCGGCCTGCGGGTCACCGCCCAGAAGCCGGCCGACGTCCTCGGCGTCTACGTCTACCTGCCCGCCGCGTCCGGAGAGGCCGCCGTCTGATGTCCGCCACCACCCGCAACCAGGTCTTCTCCGCCGTCCACACCGTCGGCGGCCTGCTCCCCGCCGACATGCTGATCCGCATCGCCGACGGCAAGGACGTCAAGGGCTCCGCCCCCGCCGACTACCAGGTCATCGGCGCCCGTTCCGTACGTGACGAGGCCGAACGCCACTGGGACTACCTGAAGTCCGTCTGGCGCGAACTGCGCGAGAAGCTGCCGGTCGCCCCGGACGCCGAGACCCCTGCCGACCCGACCGGCCTGGCCGTCTCCCAGTGGCTGGAACCGCTCTTCGCCGAGCTGGGCTTCGGCCGCCTGACCCCGATCGGCGCCACCGGCATCCCGGCGGACAGCGACCCCGACCGCGTCTTCCCCATCAGCCACCGCTGGAACCACGCCCTCCTCCACATGACGGCCTGGAACGCCGACCTGGACAAGCGCACCGGCGGAGCGGGCACGGTCCCGCCCCAGTCCCTCGTCCAGGAGTGCCTGAACCGCACCGAGGCCCACCTCTGGGGCGTCCTCACCAACGGCCGCCGACTCCGGATCCTGCGCGACTCCAGCGCGCTCGCCACCGCCTCGTACGTCGAGTTCGACCTCGAAGCCATCTTCGACGGCGAACTCTTCAGTGAGTTCGTGCTCCTGTACCGCCTGCTGCACGTCTCCCGCTTCGCGGTGGCGGAGGGCGCGGCCCCGTCCGCCTGCTGGCTGGAGAAGTGGCGTACGGAGGCGATCGCGTCCGGCACGCGGGCCCTGGACCAACTCCGCAAGGGCGTCCAGGAGGCCATCACCACCCTGGGCACGGGCTTCCTGCGCCACCCGGCGAACACGACCCTGCGCGAGGACACGGACGTCAAGGCCCTCCACGGGGCGCTGCTCCGTCTCGTCTACCGCCTGCTGCTCGTCTTCGTGGCGGAGGACCGCGATGTCCTGCACGGCAAGGAGGCGACGGAGCAGGCGCGGGAGCGTTATGCGTCGTACTTCTCCTCGGCTCGCCTGCGCGCCCACGCCCGCCGCCGCAGAGGCACGGCCCACGGCGACCTCTACCAGGCCCTTCGGATCGTCCTGGACGCCCTCGGCGACGAGAACGGCCGCCCGGAACTGGGCCTGCCGGGCCTCGGCGGCATCTTCGACGAGACGGAGACGGATGCCCCCCTGAAGGGCCTGTCCCTCTCGAACGAGTACCTCCTCACGGCCGTACGCCACCTTTCCCAGGTCCGGGACGCTGGTTCGCGGCGCTGGCGCACCGTCGACTACCGCCACCTGGACGCCGAGGAACTGGGCTCGATCTACGAGTCCCTGCTCGAACTGGTCCCGCAGCACAGCGCGGCCGACCGCACCTTCGAACTGGTGGAGCTGGCCGGCAACACGAGGAAGACGACGGGCTCGTACTACACCCCGTCCTCGCTCATCGAGTGCCTGTTGGACTCCGCCCTGGACCCGGTCCTGGACGACGCGGTCAAGCGCGGCGAGCAGACGGCGAGCGCGGCGGGTGACCCGGACCCGTCGGACGCGATCGTCCGCGAACTCCTTTCCCTCACGGTCTGCGACCCGGCCTGCGGCTCGGGCCACTTCCTGGTGGCGGCGTCGCGGCGGATCGCGAAGCGGGTGGCGGCGGTACGGGAACGTAACCCGGAGCCCACGCTTGAGGCCGTCCGCCACGCGCTGCACGAGGTCGTGGCGCGATGCGTCTACGGCGTCGACCTCAACCCGATGGCCGTCGAACTGGCCAAGGTCTCCCTGTGGCTGGAGGCCCTGGAACCGGGCAAGCCGCTCGGCTTCCTGGACGCCCACGTGAAGCACGGCAACGCGCTCATCGGCGCGACGCCGAAGCTGCTGCGCGGCGGGATCCCAGACGAGGCGTTCATCGCGACGGAGGGCGACGACAAGAAGCACGCCAAGTCTTTGGAGAAGCTGAACGCCGAGGAGAGAAAAGGCCAGTTCACCCTCTTCGACATGGAGGACGAGGGTGTGAAGGTCGCGAACACGACCCTCGCGGCCGGCATGCGCCGGATCACCCATGCCCCCTCGGACAACCTGCGTGAGGTACGGGGCCAGGCGGCGGCCTACGTACAGTGGGAGAAGTCCTCCGACTACCTCAACGCCCTCCACCTCGCCGACGCCTGGTGCGCGGCCTTCATGTGGCTGAAGACCCCGGAGGCTCCCAGGGCGGTCACGCACGGCCTCTTCCGCTCCCTGGAGGACCCGGACGCGTCCAGCGCCTCGAAGGCCACCCACGACGAGATCGTGCGCCTGCGGGAGCAGTACCACTTCTTCCACTGGCACCTGGAGTTCCCGGAGGTGTTCTCCGTTCCGGACGGGGTTGTCACGGGGACGGTGGACGAGGCGACGGGCTGGGCGGGCGGCTTCGATTGCGTGCTCGGGAATCCGCCGTGGGACAGCATGGAGCTGAAGGAACAGGAGTTCTTCGCGCAGCGCGCTCCCGAGATCGCTGCCATCTCGAACGCGAGCGCCCGCAAGAAGCAGATCGCCAAGCTTCAGGAGAACCCGGACACGCTGGAGCTGTACGGCGAGTACGCGGCGGCGAAGCGTGCCGTCTACGCGGAGAGCCACTTCCTGCGCAGGTCGAAGCGGGTGCCGCTGACAGGGCAGGGCAACCTGAACCTGTACGCGGTGTTCGCGGAGACGGACCGGATACTGACGGGCGAGCGGGGCCGCGTCGGCGTCATCGTGCCGACGGGCATCGCGACGGACGCGCGGACGCAGTACTTCTTCAAGGACCTGGTGCAGAAGGGCTCGATCGCGGCGCTGTACGACTTCGAAAATGCGGCGCCCCTTTTCCCGGACGTGCACCGCTCGTTCAAGTTCAGCATCCTGTCCCTGACGGGCCGGGCCCTGCGCGAGCCTGCCGCTCGGTTCGCCTTCTTCCTCCACGACCCGGCGGAGCTGGACGAGGCGGACAAGGCGTTCACGCTCACACCGGAGGAGATCACCCTTCTCAACCCGAACACGGGCACGTGCCCGGTCTTCCGCTCTCGCCGCGACGCGGAGATCACTCTGGGCATTTACCGCCGTGTCCCGATCCTGATCAAGGGAGACGACCCGAAGGGCAACCCGTGGGGCGTGTCGTTCCTGAGGATGTTCGACATGTCCCACGACTCGCACCTCTTCCACACCCGCGAGGACCTGGAGGCCGAGGGCTGGCTCCTGCAGGGCAACGCTTTCGTCAAGGGCGAAGCCCGAATGCTGCCTTTGTACGAAGGTCGCATGGGTCATCAGTTCTCGCACCGTTTTGCTGATTCGACGGGCTCTCATGAGTCCTCACTAGGCGAGCTCGAAACTGCCGAATACGTCGTACAGCCACAGTATTGGATGGGTCAGGGCGACACTGAGGACCGTCTGGCGCGGCGCCGCTTCGAGTGCACTACTGCCCTACTGGGGCATAGAAGGGTGGCACGCAACAACGATGAGCGCACCTGCATTGCTGCCTTGATCCCCTGGGGAGCTGCATCCTACGGTTGGATTCTTTCTACTGGCCCCACGGCAGCTCACTTGACCAATCTACTGGCAGCTTACGATTCGTTCGCATACGACTACACGCTGCGTAACAGCTTCAGTCAGCCCAGCATTCCGCAAAGTACGTCCGAGCAAGTTCCCGTGCCGACACCTGACATGCTTGCGTCCAATGAAGGTTTCATTACAGCAAGAGTGCTGGAGCTCGTCTGCACGGCCACCGATATGCAACCCTTCGCCCGCGATCTCGGCGACACCGGCGCCCCCTTCATCTGGAACGAAGACCGCCGCACCATCATCCGCGCCGAACTCGACGCCCTGTTCTTCCACCTCTACGGGATCAACCGCGACGACGTCGACTACATCCTCGACACCTTCCCCATCGTCAAGCGCAAGGACGAGGCCAAGTACGGCACCTACCGCACCAAGGACCTCATCCTCGCCGAGTACGACCGCATGGCAGCGGCCGGCGTCAGCCTGACCACGCCCCTCGTGGACGGCGAGAACTACACCTCCACCCTCACCCCGCCCCCGGGCCACGGCCCCCGCCACGAAGGAACCGGAGAGTGACGAGTCCGCCGCCGGCCAGCGGCACGCCGGGGCAGCCGGTGTCCGGGGCGCGGGCCGCGGCGGTCGCGCGGGAGCGGGAGCGGCTGCGGGCGCTCAGGGAGCGCAGGGAGGCTCAGAGCGCGGACTCGGGAATCGACGGGTTCACCGTACGGAGATGGCGGAAGGTGGGGGTGCTCGGAGCCCAGGCGGTGCCGCGGGCCCACGCCCTGCTCCGGCAACTCGCCGACCTCGCGCGCGACACGGCTCACGACGCCGCGCACGACGCACTGACCGACGCCCTGCGCGACGAACCGGACGACCGGCTGCTGCCCGCTGTCCGGACCGTACTCGAACGGGCCGACCCGGCCGTGGCCGCCGCGACGCTTACGGAGGTTCACGCGGGCGGCTTCCTGTGGCTGTCCGAAGTCGGGGAGCAACGGCTTACCGCGCTGACGGCGGGCGACGACACCGTCGCCGTCTCCGGGAGCGAGGACCCCTCCGGGGCGTTCGCTCTCCTCGCCGCGTTCGCGGCGGAGAGTACGGCCGCCTTCCCGTCCCGGATGCTGCCGCGGGTGCTCCCCTGGATACCGCTGAGCGTCCTCGACGACCTGATCGACGCCGGTGTGGTCGGCCCCGAGCACCAGCCCTGGCAGTACCGGGCCGAGGAGACGGATCACGCGTACCTCAAGGCCCGGCTGGTCCCCGACCAGGTGACCGCCGAGCAGGCGACCGCGCTGGAATGGACGGCCCGGGAACGGCGGAACGCGTTCCTCGCCGAGGGCGAGCCGCTGTCCTCGGCCGGTGACGTCTACGACCTCCTGGAGCGGGTCGCCGACGGCGACGCCTCGGTCGTGAAGGAGCTGGAACGGGAGCTGCCCCGTGACCTGGTGCTCCGGCTGCGCCGGCTCCTGGACGGGGTCGCGGTCGGCAACTGGGACCGGGACATATGGGAGGACCGGGGGTTGTGGCGGCTCATTTTCGCCCTGTGGGAGCCCAAGGCGGCCGTCAACCCGTCGCGCTCGCCGCTGCACGCACTCATGGCCCTGCGTCAGGCCTACGACCTGCTGTGCATGAACGACCTCGCACGGGCCTCCGCTCAGATCGACAAGCTGGTGTCGTACGAGGCCGCCGACCCGGCCTGCCGGGCCGAGGCCCTCAACTTCCACGCGTACACGCTGCTGCTCCAAGAGGAACTCGATGCGGCGGCCCTGGTCCTGGAGGGCATCCGCAACGCGCACGAGCGGGCCGAGTCCAACCTTCGTATGCTCCGCCGGCGTCAAGCGGTTCAGCGCAACGACAGACCGGCGGCCTCCAACCCCTATCTCGACCTTGGGCTGCCGCACGGCGCGCCGAGCTGGACGACCCGGTACCGGGACCTCCGCCGGGAGCATGTGCGCGATGTGGACATGAGCGCGCAGCTCAACAGCGCGATGAAACGCATCAGGGACGCCGAGCGTGACGAGGACTGGTCCGGCTTCTTCGTGCTGCCGCTCGACCTGGACGTGTTCGAGCTTCCGGACGAGGTGCCGGTCACGTTGGTCCCGCCCCTGACCCCCCTGACCAGGCGAACGACATCTCATTCTCCCGAAGGCCTGGCGCTCGTGCGGCAGCGGGCGGTGGCGGATCTGCTGCCGCACCTGCTCAGCGCGCCCCGGCGCCCCGATCGCAACGCAAGGACGCACACACCGTGAAGAAGGTGCCCCGCAGCCAGCGGAAGACCTCGGTGGTTCCCAAGCGGGTTCCTGCCAAGGGGAACAACGGCCTCAAGCATCGTCGGGACAAGCGGCGAGCGGAGGCCGATGCCCCTGCTGCCCCTCCGCAGGCTTCCCGCCGACTCCCCGCGGACTCCCCGCGCACCTACCGCCCCGAGGAACTGCTCAGCCCCCACATGCTGCTCGCACGTTTCACCGAGCGGGCGACCGAGCTTCTGACCGCTGTCCCGGAAGAGGAGAGGCCGACGCAGACTGCTGTGGCGGCTGCCCTGCGCCAGGCCGTTCTGGAGGCGTTCCGCTCCCGGGAGGAGTACGTGGCCCGGATGGTCGAGGTCGATCTGCTCGCCGGCGCGCCCAAGCAGAATGCCACCTCGCTTCGCAAGGGCATCCGTGCCGCCCTGCTGGACCAGGGAGTGCGGTGCGTGGACGCCCCCGACGGCGAGCACGAGCTCTTCGTGGTGGTGGAAGGCGACGGTGAGGCGTTCGAGGTGCTGCGCCCGGCTTACGTGGACCAGGCCACCGGCAAACTGGTGCTCGCCGGGCAACTACGCCGCCTGCCGGGGGCGGGTGGAGCGGACCACTCTGCCGGAGGCGACGAGGCCGCGAACGGGGAGGGCGTGTGACCGCGACCGGAATCGATTTCGGGACCACCAACTCCGTGGTGGCCCAGTGGCTGGGCGATGACGTCGACGTGCTGTCGCTGGACGCCCACCACATCGACGCCGACTGGCGTCATCCCGGCTTCGAGTACCTCTTCCCGTCGGTGGTGGGCATGAGCTCACTGCGCCGGGGAGCGTTGTTCGGCTGGGAGGCCAAGCTCCGCTCCGAAGAGGCGGCCGAGGCCTGCAAGCGACTGCTCAAGAGCGACGAGTACGTCACGATCCACGGCCGCAGGTTCGCGGCCACGACGGTGGCGGCCGGTGTCTTCCAGGCCATGCGCAAGGGCGCGGAGCACAACCTCACCGCCATCGACCAGGCCGTGATCACCGTGCCCGCCAACGCCACGGGTGCCGCCCGCTACCGCACGCGCGCCGCCGCGCGGTTCGCCGGCATCGAGGTCCTGGCACTGCTCAACGAGCCGACCGCGGCGGCGATCTCGTACGTGCACGAGCTGCGAGAGGCTCGCACCATCCTCGTCTTCGACTGGGGTGGCGGCACGATCGACGTCACCGTGCTCGACTACCAGGACGGGTTCTTCGAGGAGCTCGCTTCACGGGGTGTGACCGAGCTGGGGGGCCTGGAGATCGATCGCCGCCTGCGTGACCTCGTCCTCGAACGGGCTCCGGCGCGATCGGCGTGGACGCCTGCGCAGGAGCGGCAGTTCGGGCTGGACGTGGAGCGCAGCAAGATCCGCCTGTCCTCCGAGGAGTCCGTCACCATCAGGACTCCGGACGGCGACACCGTCGAGGTGTGGCAGGGGGAGTTGGAGGACGCCGTCACCGACCTCGTGGACCGTGCTCTCGCGCCGGTTCAGCAGTGCCTCAGCGACCTTCACATGGCGCCCCTGGATGTGGACGCGGTGCTGATGATCGGTGGCACGAGCCAGATCCCGAGTGTCCGGGCCGCGGTCGCCGAGGTCATGCAGCAGCAGCCCGTCGAGGTCGATCTGTGCGATCCCATGACTGCGGTCGCCCGCGGCGCCTCCATCGCGGCAGCCGTACTGTCGGGGGAGGCTGACGGCGTGATCCAGGTGGCGACGAGTCACGCCCTGGGCACGGTCGTCACGGACGACACCGGACAGCGGGCGTTCAGCCAGATCATCCCGCGCAACTCACCCCTGCCGTGGAAGGAGCGCAAGAGCTACACGCCTCGCCGGGACAACGCACGCAGCCTTGCCGTGGAGATCTGGGAAGGAGACCCCGACCGTCCCCTCGACCACGCTGACAACGTGCAGCTGACGGACCTCCGCCTCACCTACCAGAATCCCCGGGCCCGCGAGGACTCCCGCTTCCTGCTGGAGTACACGTACGACACCAACGGGCTCCTGCACGTCAAGGCGACCCTTGAGCGCACCGGCGAGGAAGTGCTGAACGAGGAGATCAAGAGCTTCAGCTCCGGTGGTCCGACGCCGGCGGTGCGCAGGGAACTCGATGATCTGCTCGCGGGCAACACGGTCACCACGCTCCTGCCGACGCAGACGCGGAGGCGATCCGCGGGCTCGGCTTCCACGGCGCTCGTGGTCGACGGCTCCAACCTGGCGTGGATCGGCAGGTCGCCCCGACGACCCGGTGTATACGGCAGGGACGACCGGCCGTCCTACGCCCAACTGCTGTCCGCGCGCGACGCCCTGGCATCGCGGTATCCCGATGCCGTGCTCCACGTGGTCGTCGACGCCACCTTCCGGCACAAGGTCGCGGAGGAGGAACGCGCCGCGGTGGACTCGGCGCTCGCTACAGGGAACCTGATCCAGCCCCCGGCCGGAACCGAGGGCAAGGGCGACGCGCTGGTCACGGCGATCGCGCAGGACACGGACGGAATCGTCGTCACCAACGACAACTACGCCGAACTGCAAGGCAGGTACCCCTGGTTGCGGGACAAGGAGCGGGTGCTCGGGGCCACCCTGACCCAGGGCATGTGGGTCTTCACGCCGCGTACCTGCGTACCACCCCGTCATCGGATCGTACGAGCGGAGACCTTCCAGCAGTCGCGGGCCCTGATTCCTCCGAGCCCAGATCCACTGCCCGAGTTCAGGTACCACCGCCCTCACGAGGAGTAGCGATGCACGGCAGGGCGGTGAACGACAGGACGAGCCTCAGAGCCGAGGTGCTGGCGCTCCTGCTCGAACCGTTGGGGGTGGACGCCATGGTCGGACCGGCCGCACTCCAGCGATTCGCCAAGGAGGTGGACGCGGTCGCCCAGGCGCGCGGGTGTGCCGGCCTGCCGCCGTCCGGGAGCACGCTTCCGTGCGTGTCCGACGCGGTGGCGGCGTGCGTCGAGGAACACGAGCTGGCCCGCCTGACAATGGCTGGGGGCCGGGCTCCGGCGCCGGACGGGGGCAGATCTCTCCGGGAACTGAAGCGGCTGGAAGGGTTGCGGACTCATCTTCAGGCGCTGGAAGGCGTGCCGGTGGAAGCGCTTCGGGCGGACGCCGCGGCGGTGGCGGCCGCGGAACGGCTGCTGCCCGAAGTCCTGGAGCCGTGTCGTCGTGCGGACCGGGAATGGCCCGAGGAGATCTGGCGCTCGATCCGTGAGATCGACATCGAACCCGCGCTGGCCGACCTGAGCCGTCGACGAGGAGGCCGGAAGGCGGCGGAGGCGCGCGAGCTCGTGCTCAGGCACAGTGCTGCGGCGGCCCGGGATCTGCGGAACCGGGAGCTGGTGTCGCTGCTGGAGAAGGTGCGGGACTTCGTCGCCGCGGAGGAGTCGTACGAGGCGGTCCTGTCCGAGCGGCCGCAGTGGTGGCGCTGGCTCGCACCGGACGCGCGGTTCGGGTTCAGATCGGAGCGGCGCGGCGCCCTGCTCTGGACGATCGAGGCCCGTGACACCGGTGCCGTGTCCGGAAGTACGGTGGACATGCTTGCGGACGACAGCGTGCGGGCGGTGATCGAGCACGGGCTCGCGACGGCGCCCGTGAACACGGCCATGCATCCGCCCGCGCCCGCCGCGAGCTCGGCCGCACGGCTCACGTCGGGGCTGCTGGCGGTCGCCTCCCAGACCGGCATCAACGAGTTGCGGGCGTTCGAGTCCTGGTACACGAAGAACGTCGAGTCGTTCGACCGCGTGGCGGCAGCCATGGACCTGTGGCGAACCGAACCGGATCTCCGCGAGGCCCTCGGGGCCCCGGTCGGCGAACTCGCGCCCGGGACGGTGGACACGAGCCGATCGGCCTACCGCGACATCCAGACCGCTCTCCGGGAGGAGGCCGAGGCCCGTCCTTCGCGGGCGCCGTACTCCGCGTACGCGATCGAGAGCGAGGACCTCGTCGGGGTCATCCGCCGCATCGGAGCGCTCGAACGCGAACTGCGCGATGCCGTACGGGGCATGCCCATGGCGAGAGGCAGGCTGCGCGTGGCCATCGCAGGAAGGACCAAGTCCGGGAAGACCACGCTGCGCAAAGCGCTGACCCGCGACGCGGACCGGACCGGGATCGGGCGAGGGGCGCACCGCACCACGCGGGAGACCTCCGCGTTCCACGTCGGCTCCGTGACGTACCTCGACACGCCCGGCGTCGCCGCGAAGGACGACGACCTCGACGCCACGCGTGCTCGGGCCGCGTGCGACAGCGCCGACGCGGTGATATGGAACTACGCCGACACGCTGCGTGAGGAGGAGTCCGCCGAGCTCCAGCGACTCCTGCTCACGGGGAAACCTCTGCTCGCTGTCGTCAATGTGAAGGGAAAGGTCGATGAACCGCACCGCCTTCAGCGCTTCGCCCAGGACTCGGAAAGAGAGTTCGCGTCGGCGACGGGTCACACGGTCCGGATCGAGCAGGTCTCCGCAGCGGTCGGCGTCACGTCGCCCGTTGTCCTCCCGGTCCACTCCGGTGCCGCGCACGAAGCGTTGTCCACGGCGGACCGCGAGCTGGGGGACAGGGCCCTTCGGGCGAGCAGGTTGCCCGAGCTGGAGCAGTCCCTCACCCGGCTCCTGGCCGAGCGTGCGATTCCGCTTCGTGCGGTTCGCCTGGCCGAGGACGTGCGGGCGCCGCTCGCGGCGTTCCACGACCGGCTGATCGAGGAACTCCCCGGGATCGATCTCGCGCTTGCCGAACTCGCATGCTCGACGCCGCGTGACCGGGCAGAGTCGCTGGAAGCCTTCCGGACAGCGGGCCGGGACACGCGTGACCTACTCGAAGCCGAGCGCCACCGCGCCAAGGAGCGGGTGTCGGAGGTGGTTCGGGACCTGGGCGGCGTGGCTGACGCGCAGCGGTGGAGCGACTTCGTCACCGGTTTGGACCTGGAGGGACTTCTCTCCGGTCTCGGGGACACGTTCGAGCAGGAGGCGCGGAAACGGGGGATGCTTCTGCGCGTGCGGGCGAGCGCCACGGACCATCAGGACGACGCGCAGCCGCGTGTACGGCCGCGTCCTGACCTGAAGGAGAAGGCCGTGAGCCTGGGCACGGCGGCAGCCAAGGGGGCGGCGACGGCCCTTCTGAGCTCCGTCGCGGCCAAGGGGATCCCCAAGAAGCTTGCGGTCCCCCTTCCCGCGGCGACGTTGGTCTACGCGGTGGAGGGCCTGGCCGGAGCGGCGAAAGCGGTGAGCGGTGAGGTTGCCCGCGCGCGGCGGGCGAAGGACGGGTGGACCAGCACGACCACGACCGAGGCTGAGGCCTGCCTCGATGACCTGTTCGACGGACTTGCGGCATGGTCGGCTCGTATCACCGATGACGCGACGGCTCAGATCGATGCCCGGTTCGAGGCGCGGTCCGCGGACATCAGGGTCACGCGGGAGTGGTTCGAGCGACTCTGCGGGCTGCGGACGGCCGTGCGGTCCGCCCTCGACGCGATCGACCTCGTCCTGGCGCGCCGGCTCCTGGCTCTCGCGGGAGGGGACCCGGCGGCGATCCGTCGGGCACGTCGGACGCCGGGAGTCGAACTTCGTGTCTGGGCCGACGCGTCCCGCGTCGCGGACGTGCGGTCGTGTCTGCGGGACCAGTTCGTGGACGTCCTCACCGAACGGATCGAGATCCGCGCGGATCTCGGATGGCTCGGCACCCTCGAAGGAACCGAAGGGAACACAGATGGCTGACGGTGGTCCGGTCGACGCGCCCACGATCGACGGGGGCCGAAGCGCTCTCGTACTCGCGCTGGCCGCACGTGCCGAAGAGGTCCTGGGCGCTCACCCTCGCACTCGCGCCCTGACCACGAGCCTGCCTCGTGCGGACACGAGCCCGCTGCGGATCGCACTGCTGGGCCCGTACAGCGCGGGGAAGTCCACACTCGTCGCGGCACTGCTCCGGCTCCCGTCGGCCGACATCGTCGATCTCGTCGACGCGGCGCCCAAGACGCACGAGGCGACGTCGTACGAGTGGAACGGAGCGACGCTGGTCGACCTGCCCGGGACGCTGTCGGGTATCGACGGGCACGCCGATGCGGCGCGGGGCGGCGTTCGTGGTGCGGACGCGCTGATGATCGTGACAACGAGCGAACTGCCGGGCGAAGCAGAGACCAGGACGATTCTGCGGGCTCTCGACGCTGACGGGTTCGCTGACCGGAGTGTGGTCGTCGTCAACAAGTTGAACGCCGAGAACAGCGATCGCGATGTCGTCCTCGACGAGATCCGCGGGCGCCTCGGGCCTTTCGCCGACCGCGTCCCGATCGTCCCCACCGACGCACGCGACTACATCGACGCGCTCCATGACCCCACTCTCTCGCCCGATCAGCGACAGTGGCTTGTCGCGGAGAGCGGTATCGACGCTCTGGCGGCCGAGTTGCGGAGAATGACCGCGCCCGGTGTCAGCGGTGTCCGGCCCGAGGCTCAGGCCTTCGAACTCCTTCGAGTGCTGGCGGACGCCGAGCGGCAGTGGGTGCTGGACGGCGAGGAACTCGATGCCGCGGAGAGCGCGAAGAAGGTCGAGGAGTCGATCTCCCGGGCGAAGGAGCGTGTGCTGAGCGCCCTGTTGAGAGGGAGTGAAGTCGTCGCTTCCAGGATCACGACGGCGGGAGACAGGGCCGCTGCCGGCGTCTCGGAGAAGGACGGGGTCGTCCCCGACCGCGTCACTCGTGCCGTCCAGGAGCAACTGGAGCGTGCGAGCAATGAGTTCGACGCGAGTTTCTCTTCGTCGGTGAGGACGGCGTTCGACGCGCTGGTCGCCGAGTACGGAACCGGTGTGCCCGAGCCTGAATCCTGGGGGAACGACCTCGAAGCACGCGAGACGACGTTCGACGGGTCCCCGGATGGCACGCCACCGTTGACGCAGGGGGTCAAGGAAGCGGCGAAGAAGGCCGCGAAGGTGGGTACCGAGAAGGCGGGCGAGTGGATCGGGAAGATCGCGGACGGCGGTAACGGGCCGGGAAGCGCGGCCTCCGCCGTCGTGGAAAAGCTCAGCAAGAACCGGGTGGGCCGGAAGATCCTTGACGCCGGAGGGAAAGTCACCAACGGCGCGGAGAAGTTCAAACCGTGGGGCAAGACCAAGGCGGCCGGCAAGGTAGCCGGTACGGCCCGCAAGGTGCAGTGGGTGCTGGCAGTCACGGGGCCGTTGATGGACCTGACGAGCGTCGCGCAGGACCAGAGCAAGTGGATGGCGCTCAACAAACGGCGGAAGCAGATCAAGGATCACTTCGACGAGGAAGCGCGCGAACAGCAGACCGCTCTCACCGATGCCGGTGAGCGGTACCTGTGCGAGTGGATCACCGAGGTGGAACGGTCGCTCAGCGGTCTCACGAAGCGGGGCTCGGACATCAAAGCCGAGCGTGAAGCGGCCCTGACGGCGATCAAGGGCCTCCGCGACGAGGCCGAGAAGCTGGTCGGGCCGACCCGCTGACCTGACGGACCGTGGTCCCGGCGGTGAACGCGCCCCGTGACCACGGCCGCCGGGACAGGCGCTCAGGTTCCGATGCGAACCCTCGCCGACCGCGACCAGGTGTCCCGACCGGGCGCTCGGGCCCGTCGGAGTGTCGGCGCCGTTAGCCTGTCGGTATGACGGAGCGTGTCGTGCCCGGCCGTACGGACGGCCTGATCACCCTGGACGCCGCCGACGCGCTGTGGGTCGGGCTGACGGCCGGCGGTGCCGTGCCGACGGCTTCCGGGGCGTTCACCCGCTCGCCCGCCCGTGCCCGGACGGGGTACGTCCTGCTCGGGAGCCGCGTGGTCGCGACGGCCAGGGTGGGCGGCGGTCGGTGGGGCGTCGCGGAGCGCGAGGTACGCCGGGCGGCCGCGGAACTGAACGCGGTGGTCATGGACCGGCGGGACCTGGTCCGCGTCGGCCCGTTCCACGGAGCGCCGGAGCCGGAGCCTGAGCCGGAGCGCGACGAGGAGACGCCGCTGCGCTGGCGGTGGCGCGTCGCGGGGGAACTGGGGGAGCCGGGCGGCTCCGGGCGCGGGGCACGGCACGAGGACGGCCGGCCGTGTCATCTGGCGGGGATCGACTGGCGACGGCTACTCGTGGAGCACACCCCCGACGGGACCCGGCGGACGTGGTGGCTGCCGCGCGCGGTGGTGAGGCTGCTCGACGCGGCCGAGCACGCCGAGACGCGATGGCTGCGAGCCGCGCGGATCAGTGAGACGGACACGGCCGTGGCCGAGCCGCCCTCCCGCCCTCGGCGGGCCGGGGACGCCGACGGGCGGCGCGCGACGAGCCCCGAGGGCCCCGCCGCCTCACCGCGCCCGTACGGCAGGGAGCTCGAAGGCCAGCTGTACTCGGTGCTCAGCAGAAAGCCCGGCATCTCCCAGAAGGTGGCCGAGTGGGTGTGCGCCGTCTGCGGCGGCGCGCCCGCCGCAGTGCTCGACCACTGCCACGAGCACGGCTACGTCCGCGCCCCCGTCTGCCAGTCCTGCAACACGCGGGAACGCCCCGACCATCTGTACGCCAACGACGTCCGCGTCGCGAACCGCTACTCCCGCCTCTTCCACACCGACGCCGACGACTGGCTTCGCCACTGGCACCGCTGCACCGGCTGCCGCGCGCGCACCACCCTGCCGCTGCCGCACCTCGCCGCGTGGACCGCTTTCATAGCCTGCCGGTCACTGCGCCCGACCCACCGGGCCCCAGGCGGACGTCAGCCCTGCGGCACCCTGCGCGTGTCCTGGGCGGGTAGTCAGAATGCGCCCCGGTCCTGCCTGTTCACGGTCACGGTCGATCTCTGCCCCGCCGGCGAGCACCGTGTCCTGGCGCGGGTCCCCTACCGTGAGGCCGCCGAGCGGTTCCGTGGCTGGCTCGCCGAGACGGCCCCCGCCGTGGCCGCCGCGTCCGGCCCCGACCGCCTGGACGGCCTCCCCGCCCAGCCCCGGCCGGTCGTAGTGGACCCCGGCGGCGAGGGCCTGGGACTGTTCTGAGGTGAGGAGCCGCCCGCCGCGTACGGCGACGGGCGGCCCCCGCGTGACACCGGGCGGGCGTGCCGCTCAGTCCTCCGCCGCGTACCGCACGAACCGCGTCCAGCCCTCACGGTCGACCGCGAAGGGCCGGCGCTCCACGTCCTTGGAGTCCCGGACGTGGACGGCCTGCGGGGTGACGGCGACCTCGACGCAGCTGTCGCCCTGGGTCCCGCTGTAGCTGGACTTGAACCAGGCGAGTTCGGTCGTACTCATAGCTCTCCTCGCAGACGCTCCAGCAGGCCCCGCGACTCCTTGGGGTTGAGGGCCTGTGAGCGCAGTGTGTCATAGCGCTGACAGAGCAGACTCACCTCTTTCGGGTCGGAGATCAGCCGCCCGTTCTGCTGCCCTTCGGAGTACCCGAGCCGCCGCCCGTCCGGAGCCTCAAGGAGTTGCACCGGCCCGTCCAGGCAGCCGTGGAACTCGGCCTCCAGCGCCACCACTTGCAGGGTCACGTTGCGCGGTGCGATCAGGTCCAGCACTCGGTCCAACATGCTCCGCTGCACCTCCGCCCCGCCCAGCCTGCGCCGGAAGACATGCTCCTCCACGATGAAGCTGAATGGGACGGTCGGCCGCTCGTACAGCATCTTCTGCCGCTTCAGGCGTGCGGCGAGCCGGGTCTCCAACTGCCGTTCCGTCAGCAGCGGGATACTGTTGTCGAACACCGCCCGCGCGTACGCCTCCGACTGCAGCAGCCCCGGCACGAGCCGACACTCGTACGTGTACAGGCTGACCGCCACCTTCTCAAGGCGTGCCCACCGCCGGAACCACACCGCGAGACCCGCCTCGGCGCGGGTGAGGAACGGGGCGGACCTCCGCAGCGCCCCCGTGTTCCCCAGGGCCCCTTCCCCTCGCTCGACGAACGCCTCGTCCGGCATCCGCCGCCCCAACTCCACCGATTCCACCGTGTGCTTGGAGAACCGGACGATCTCCGCGAACTCGGCCCTGCTGAGCCCCGCGTGCTCCCGCAGGGCCTGGACGACGGCCCCGAAGGTCCGCAGGCTGTCCGACGGATCGGGCTCCCGGCCCTGCTCGTCCGTCTCGTCCGCCCCGTCCGTCACGATCTCGACGTCCTCAGCCACCCGTGGCCACCTCCCGACGCACCCGTACCTCGACCGCCGTCCCGGCGATCGACAGCACTCAGCGTGACGCGTCGCCCCCGTACCGTCTACCGCATGTGCCCGTACGCTGACGCAGCGTACGGGTCTCGCTCCTGGCGCGTGCTCCCGCGCCCCCGCCACGCTGACCTCATGTACGCGATCACGCCCCATCAGCACTCCACCGTATGGACGTTCGCCCAGCAGCTGTCCTCGACCCGCCGCGGTGCCCGCCTCGCCCGCCTGCTCGTCGCCGAGCGGCTGACGGCCTGGGAGGTGTCACCCAGCGTGGCCGAACGGGCGGTACAGATTACCGCCGAACTCGCGGCCAACGCCGTCCTGCACGGCCGTGTCCAGGGCCGTGACTTCCGGGTCGCCCTCACCTGCGCGGCGGCGTCCGGCGGTGTCCGCATCGAGGTCACCGACCCGCGCGGCGAACGGCTTCCCACCCCATCGCCAGGCCCCGGAGGCATCCCCTCCGACACCGCGTCGGGCCGAGGGCTCCTCCTGGTCGCCGCCCTCGCCGACCGCTGGGGTGTGGAGTCGTACCCGCCGAGCGGCAAGACGGTGTGGGCCGAGGTCGAGGACCCGTTCGCGCGAGTTCAGGCCCCCGCGTCCGACTCCTCGCCGGGCAGAGGGCCGGCGAGGAATCCCGGCAGCGCTGAGCAGCGGCATCCCCGTACGACCGTCAGCCCGCCTGTGCCTTGAACCGCCAGACCGCGTGCTCCAGTGCCCCCGGTTCGCGCCCGAGGAGGGTGGCGGCCACCTCGTACGCGGTTCGCAGTTCCTCGTATGTGAGGTCTGGGACACCTGCCGCCGCTGCGAACGACCTCAGGTGCACGTCCACCGCGACCTGAGACCGGCCGACGAGGTTGCCGATGTAGTCGACACTCTTCGGCCCCACGCCCTTCACCGCTCGAAGGGCCGCACGGTTCTCCTGGCGGTCGAGCCACTCATGGAGATCGTCTCGGGTGTCGACACCTCTGGCGGCCAGCAGATCGGTGAGGGCGTGCGCTGTAGCGACCCTGCCGGGGCTGTTGAAGTCCATGGCGACGGCAAGGTCTTCCGTGGCCAGGCGTGCTTGAAAGCCGCGCACCGTGACGGCTTCCGGCCATGCGGACTGAAGTCGGAGAAGTCGCGGCCGGACGGTCGACTGGTACTTCCGGCGTGCCTGGAAACTGACATCGCAGATGACGGCACCCATGTGCGTCCAGCCGCCGGGCAGAGCGAAAGGGCCGTCGCCGAGGACGGCCCGAACATGGGCGGCGAGCAACTGGGCGGCGCTGAGAGTGGGCATGTCCCATTGGTGGAGTTCCGGTCTGACAATCGGAGCCGAATACGAAGAGACAGCAAGGTGCTCGATATAGCGCTGGGCCCATGATGTCAGCCGGTCGGGCTAGTCTCCTCCCTGTACTGATTCCGTAGTTGCTCACGCCACAGCGTCGCCACGTCGAGGCGACAGCATGGCGGCGACCAGAGACGCGGCGCGACAGTGGGGCCAGTTGTTGCGCGATCGGCCTTCACTCTGGTCCCCCACCCGATAGGTTCCTTTCATGCCCAGCCGTCTCCTCGAACTGCACGTCGAGAACTTCCGAAGCCTGCGTGACGTGACCGTCCCACTCGGTCCACTGACCGTGCTGGTGGGACCGAACGGCGTGGGCAAGTCGAATGTGCTGAAGGTCTTCGACTTCCTGGCCGACATCATTCGTACGGATCTCCAGCCTGCGCTCGACACCAGAGGAGGGTTCGACGAGGTCGCCTTCTGGGGCGGTGCGAAACCTCCGACGTTCATGCGTGTCCAGCTGAAGGCCACCTGGACCAGCAATTCCACTCTCAATGCGCCCGACGAGTACAGCCTCACGATCCGGCGCCGCTCTCTGCCGTCGAACCGGGACAGCAGCCGGGCCGCCTACACCCTGTCCCGCGAAGAGAGCTTTCAGTTCAAGCGGAAGCAGGGGCGGGGGCGACGCATCACCATCTCCGGCGAAGAAGCCCGTGTGCTCGACAGGCGCGCCGGCAAGGAACAGGACAGCGGCAGCTTCGGCATTCGACGGCTGAGCAGTGGCTTGTCCACACTGCCCAGACTCGGTCCGGCGGACGGCGGCGACGAAGTGACCCGTGTCGCGGACCGCCTGTCCTCCTTCCGGGTCTTCGACGTCGATGTGGCCGCGGCCCGCATGCCCACCCGGTTGCGCGTCGCCGACCTCGCCACGCTGTCACCGCACGCCGAGAACCTTGCCGCGTTCCTGATCCACCTCAGCGGCCGGGACGAGATCTGGGAGAGCCTCGTCGAGGACGCTCGCCAGGTTCTTCCGCAACTGGAGAACATCGAGTTCGAGGAGGTCGGCGGTTCGACCGACCAGCTGACGGTCGTCCTGCGTGAACATGGCCTGCGCCGCCTGACCCCTCTGGCCGACGCCTCCTATGGCACGGTCCGTCTGCTCGGACTCCTTGCCCTTCTCTACGACCCTCATCCGCCGGCCTTCACCTGCATCGAGGAGATCGACCACGGGCTGCACCCACAGGCACTGGAACTCGTCGTGCAGCGGCTGCGGGAAGCTTCCGAGCGTACCCAGTTCATCGTCGCCACCCACTCACCCGCGCTCGTGAACCGGCTCCGTCCCGACGAGTTCGTCGTCTGTGACCGGGATGAGGAAGGTGCCTCGATCATTCCCGCGCTGACGGTGAGGGAGGTGGAGGAGATCGTCGAGGAATCGGGGGATCAGCCGCTCGGCGAGCTGTGGTTCTCGGGTGTGCTCGGCGGCGACCTCACCGGAGGTGAACTGTGAGCGCCAGTGGTCGGAGCGTGGGCCGGCGCACCAGTAGGCAAGGCCGAGTGATCGTTCTCGCCGGTGAGGACCAGAACGACTGCGAGATCATGGCGGCGCTGATACGCGCGCACCGGCCCGACCTCGGTGCGACGGCCAAGCTGGTCCGCATCAACGACCCTGTGAGGCTGCGGAGAAAGACCGGTCCTGACCTGTCCGCGGCGGTGAAAGCGCTCGTTGGCAAGGCGCGTGCCAAGGCGGTTCAGCAGAGGGCGCAACTCGTGGGGTTCGTGGTCCACGAAGACCTGGACGGCTTCACCGACCTGGACTACGGCAGAGTCCGAGCAGCGGTTGCGGGTGAACTCGGCCGCCAGTGCGGCGGGTTCCCTGCCGCCCTGGCGCTTGCCGCGTGGGAGTCCGAAGGCTGGCTCCTCCTGTTCCCTGACGCCTTCCCCCATGTGCGCCCGAGGTGGAGGGTCCCCGAGCAATTACGGGGAAGGGACTCGGGGCGGGTCAAGGAGCCCAAGGAAGAGCTCAGGCGACGGCTTGGCGTGCCACTCTTCCGAGAGAGTGACGGTCCCCTCGTCGCCCGCGAGGCCCTTGCGCACGGCCTGATCGCCGCCCTGGAAGGCAGGAACGACTCGTACAACGATTTCGTCCGGGACCTCGACAGCTGGTCCTGAGCACCAGGGGAGTGGTCAGGCCCGGAGTATGCCGGCCACTTGGTGGAGCGCGTCCTCGCGGTGCTGTTCGCGCGCCGCGCGGACCTCGGGGTCGGGCGACCACAGTGCCTGCCGGCCCGGGTGGTACGTACGCACCACCCGGAAGCGCTCCTGGGCGGCGAGGGTCGGGTACGCCTTCTCCAGCCGCCGCCAGGTGGCCTGCGCGTCGCCGCCCTGGAGCAGGACGACGCGGAGGTCCGGCATCAGTCCGAGGAGGCGCACGAGGGCCTCGGCGCCGGCCTTCTGTTCGGAGGCGTCGGGCTTCCGGTTGATGTACCAGGGGTAGGCGTTCCAGGGCGTGACGTCGCGGGCGTTGATGCCGGCCTGTTCGAAGGCCCGTCACTGACGCTCGGCGGTCGGGTCGTCGTTCTCCGTGCACAAGAAGCCCGAGCCGGTGCCGTCCTGGGTCTTGGGCCCCGGATCGCGCAGCACGGACAGCACGCGCGCCTCGGTTCCGCCGTGCCAAGGAGCGACGTACGGCATCCAGCCCCTGCCGTCCTGGTCCCGCAGGCCGTCGACCAGCTCGTTGATCGCGCGGACGTGTGCCGCGTACCGGTTCCGCTCCTGGTCGGTACGGAACGTCTCGTCCGCCATCTGTCGCGCCATGTCGTCCTCCCCTGCCGTCTCCACCCGAGTGCACGCCGACAGGGGTGGTGCTCGGCCTCCTACGCTAGCGGGTGGCACTGACACGTGGGGGCGAGGCCCGAGACGTCAGAAGGCGGGTGAGGACGGCAGCCAGCCCACCGCGCGGAGCGTCGGCATGACCCGGGTGATGACGTACGCCATGACCGGCGTCTCGTCGTCGTCCACGGGGAAGTACAGCGCGTGCTGGAGAGGCTTCACATCCTGAGGGTGCTCCAGATCGACCAGGGGGGAGGTCCTCCTGGTCGAAGGCGGGTTCCAGCGTGACGCCGGGACGGCTCGTCAGAGTCCGCAGGAGCGGCAGCCCGCATTGTGCGGCGAGTTGCGCCATGGTGAGGGACTTCTTGAAGCCGGCCCGGTCCGAGCCGGTCCTCGGTATGACGGTCCAGGCCATGAGGCGCAGGCGCCCCCTTCCGGCGGGCACGGCCTCGATGCCTGCGCGGCGGCGGCCGTGCAGATTGGCCAGGAGGGCGGGCATCTCGGGAACCACCGACGGCTGGTGGAGGACCAGGTCCCGCTCACCGTTGTCCCAGCGGGTGTCGTGCAGAGTGAGTTGAGGGCGACCGGGCAGGACGAGACGCCATTCCACGGCGGTCCCGTTCTCCGTGGATCCGGAGCAGGTGGCTCCGTGGCGCGTTGCACGGGTGCCTGACCGCCGCAGGGTCAGCTGGTCCGTAAGTCTCATGACGGTTGAGCTTCTCCTCAAGAGGTGCGGCCGTGCGGCCGTCTGACTGTCACTCATGCCGCCCGGATCCGCGATCGTACACAGATTCGCATGAAGTGTGGCGGGAAATGTCCGTTGACGGCGTCAACATCTCTGCGCCACTCTGGGGCTCCCGGGTTCGGACTTCGCCGTCACACCCGCCGCCTCCCGTGCATGGAGCCACACCGTGAGCGACCAGCCCCACCCCTCCCTCCGTGACCTCGTCCTCCAGCGCCTGGCCGCCGCCGGCCTGGTGCCGGAGACGGCGGATCTGCTGCGCGACCTCTTCCCCGGGACTCGGGCCGGAAGCGCCTCCCGAACCGGTCCTCTCTTCCTCCGCTCCATCACGGCCGCCGGGTGGCGAGGCATCGGCCCGGAGACCACGCTCGGCCTCACCCCCGCACCGGGTCTCACCGTGGTCGCCGGACGCAACGGCTCCGGTAAGTCCAGCTTCGCCGAGGCCGCCGAGATGGCACTGACGGGCGACAACTTCCGCTGGCAGGACCGTACTCAGATCTGGCGGCAGGGGTGGCGGAATCTGCACGATCCGGCGGCTCCCCGCGTGGAGGTGGAGTGCCGCCGTGACGGTGCCGACACGCCCGTCACCGTCCGCAGGAGCTGGCACGGCGACGGGCTGGGCGACGCACGGGTGGCGGTCCACCGGCCAGGCCTGCCCGGCGGAGAGCTGGGCGAGGTCGTCGGCGCGGAGGAGCTCGCGCTGTACCGGCCGTTCCTCTCGTACAGCGAACTCGGCGCCGTGATCAACGGCCCCATGACCGCCCTCCATGACGGACTCGCCCAGATCCTCGGCCTGGAGCAGCTCTCCGAGGCCTACAAGGAGGCGGGAGCCCGCCTCAAGGCGATCAAGGACGGCGAGAAGAAGGCCACCGACCTGGCAGCCGCGGTCCTCAGCGAACTGCGGGGCTCCGGCGACCCGAGGGCCGTCGCGGCCGTGGAGGTTCTCTCCGCACGCCGCCCGGACCGCGAACGCGTTCGCACCCTCCTTGCCGCACGGCCCGAGGGCGACACCGCCGAACTCGAAAGGCTGCGCGGGCTCTCCACCCTCGAAGGGCCTGATCTGAGCGACATCAGCGGTGCCGTGACGCGGCTGCGGGAAGCCGCGGCCCGGGCCGATGACGCGCGGTCCGGCTCCGCCGAGGACGCCCGTCGTCTCTCCGACCTCCTGGAGCGGGCGCTCGACCACCGGCGGCGGGCGCGGACCGCCGACTGCCCCGTCTGCGACACGCCCGGACTGCTCGACGACGACTGGGCGGTGCGCACCCGGGAGCAGGTCGAACGGCTCCAGCACGAAGCCGCGGAAGCGCAGTCCGCGCGCGACGACCTGCGCGGCGCCATCCGCGCCGTCCACGATCTCGTCCAGCCCGTCCCCGTATGGCTCCGGCCGGAGGACTCGCCGCTCGCCGCCCTCTGGCGGGAATGGTCCCTGTGTCGGAGCGCGACCGACCCCCGCCCGCTGGCGGATCAGGTCGAGCGCCTTTCGGCCGCCCTCGCCGACGCCTGCCGGCAGGAGAGCGAGCAGGCGGCCCGCCTGCTCGCTGATCAGGACGCCGGCTGGCAGCCGCTCGGGGTGCGCCTCGCCGAATGGCTGGCCGCCGCCGACCGGGCCGCCGAGGCCGCATCGCTCGGCAAGCGGCTCAAGGACGCGCAGACCTGGCTCAAGAAGGTCACCGACGAACTCCGCGAGGAGCGGCTGCGCCCGTTCGCCGACCAGTCGCAGACCATCTGGAAGCTGCTCTGCGAGCGCAGCAGCGTCACGCTCGGCTCGATCGGCCTCACGGGGACGGCCAACCAGCGCAAGGTGAAGCTCGACGTGTCCGTGGACGCCATGGACGCGCCCGCTTTCGGCGTGATGAGCCAGGGCGAACTGCACTCGCTCGCCCTCTCGCTGTTCCTCCCTCGCGCCACCCACCCCGACAGCCCCTTCGGGTTCCTGGTGATCGACGACCCGGTGCAGTCCATGGACCCGGAGAAGGTCGAGGGGCTCGCGCGGGTCCTCCACGCCTGTGCCCAGCGCCGCCAGGTGATCGTCTTCACTCACGACACCCGCCTCCAGCAGGCCATCCGCCACCTGCGCATCCCCGCGACGATCATGCAGGTCTCCCGGCAGACCGACTCCGTCGTCAAGGTCACCCGCACCGACGACCCGGTCTCCCTCGCGCTGAGCGAGGCCCGGGCCGTCGCCAAGGACCCGAACGTGCCCCAGGACGTCGCCGACCGCGTCCTGCCCCAGATGTGCCGAGGCGCCCTGGAGGCCGCCTACCTGGAACCCGCACGGCGCCGCGTGCGGGCCGAAGGCCACGGCCACGCCGACATCGAGGCCAGGATCGGCAAGGCGCACAAGCTCACCGAACTCGCCGCGCTCGCCTTCTACGACAGCACCATGGAACCCGCCCAGGTCCTCGCCGCCGTCGCCCAGGACCACGGCCCCTGGGCCCGCGCGCTCATCGAACGGTGCAACGCCGGCGCCCACCAGCTCCTCACCCCGATCGGCGACCGCATGGACCTGGTCCGGGACACCGAGCGCCTTGCGAAGGCGGTGCGCGGCCGATGACCCTTACCCCCGACGAACTGGCCGCGGCCGCCCGTCATCTGCTCCTCCCTCCCCCCGGTGTTCCCCACACCCTCGCGCCGGGACTCCGCGCCCGAGCCGCCGCCGCCCTGCTCCGGCTGGCCCTGGACGAGGCCATGGACGGCTTCTGGCGGCGGGTCAGTCCCGCCATGGCGCACAGCCGTGGCCGTACCAAGGCGCTTTGTCTGGAGTGGTACGCCCCGTGCTCCGTGGCCCGTCAGTGGTACGCCGTGTGGTCCGCGCTCAGCGCGGCCTGCCACCACCACACGTACGAACTCCCGCCCACCCCGGGCGAGGTCAGGGCCTGGCACGACGACGTCGTCGAACTGCTCGCCGCCCTCCGCCAAGGACCCGAGCGGACCGAAGCCTGACCGGTGCACCGAAAAGACCACGGCATGGACACACGCCGCTACCGCATGGTCGTCACCAGCGGCCTCGACTACGTTAGCACCGGTGCGCAGGTCGACGCCCGGCTCCGGGACTGGCTGCGTGAACCGCCCAAGAACTACGACATCCAGGCGTTCGCGGAGGGACGCAACGAGATAGCCCGGGGAGTCACGCTCGACCACGACTCGGCGACCGGCACCGGCGGGGCGTACGGGCGTTGGCGCCTCCGGGAGACCGCCCCGGACGGCACCTGGCAGACGACCCTGGTGATCAGGCAGACGGAGAGCCGGCCGACCCGCGTACAGCTGGACGTAGAGCACCTTCCCGACGATCCGGACACGTTGCCGACGCCCGCAAAGACCCCCCGCCTCGCGGCAAGCCTGCTGGACGTTCTCCAGGCCCGCGACGGGCTCGCGGACGTGACCCGGATGCCACAGGTCGTCGAGGCGGCCGACATCGACTCCGTCATCGACGAGTTGTGCGACGCGGAGCGCCGTCTGCCGATCGTCATGGCCACCGCCCCGAACGGGGCCGACTTCGATGTCTGGCTGGAGCGGACCCTGGACCCGCTGGTCCGTCCCCTGGCCGGCCTCGCCATCCTCTACGCCCTCGCGCCCGGGGCGGACAACCGCTTCAACCGGCTCATGGAGTACCACCGGGTGTACGGCGGCGGCATCCGGACCTTCCTTCCTGGTGTGGACCCGGCCTGGGCGGCCGACGGCCAGCGCCACCGCGTCATGTCGCACCGGGTCGTCGCCGAGAACCCGGCCCGGGCCCGCCGCCTGCTCGCCCAGCTTCCCCAGGGCCTCGCCACCCGGGCGCCACTGCCGCCCGAGCTGGACGCGGTACCCGTGTTGCGCGCGCGTACCAAGGAGAGCTCGGGCAGCTCCGAGCTGGAGCGGCTGAGGGACGAGAACCACGCCCTCTTCGAGATCCTCGAGGAAGCCGGGCGCGAGCAGCGGGTACGGGCCGACGAGATCAGGGACCTGAAGAACGAACTCCAGCGCGCCAGGAGCGACGAGATCACGCTGATCGCCGAGTACGACGAGCAGTACCGGGAACTGCATGAGACCCGGGTCCAGCTCGTCACTGTGCAGAAGCGCCTGCTCGCCCTCGGCGCCGCCGAAGCCGCATACGCCCCGGACGACGGCGGTCCCGCTGTCCCCGAGTCCTTCGCGGAGATCCTGGAACGGATCGAGGAGATGCCTCGCGTGCACTTCACCGGAGCCAGGAAGATCACCCTGGAACTGGACGACCAGGCGTACGGTTCCTCCTGGGTCCGTATGGCCTGGGACGCGCTGCTGGCGCTTCGGGACTACGCCGACGTCTCGGTCGACGGCCCCGCCGACGGCGCGGCCTTCCGTGACTTCAAGCAGTGGTGCGAGGACGCTCCGGGCGGCAGGCACGCGATATCGCCCCGTAAGGTCGTGCGCGACGAGTCCAGGACAGTGAAGACGAACACCGTCTGGCGCAAGGAACGGACCTTCCCCGTCCCGGAAAACGTGGATCCCGCCTGCCGGCTGTTCATGGGCGCGCACGTGAGGATCGGCGGCGGCAACACCGTCGCTCCACGCCTGCACTACCACGACGCCGCCCGCGCCGAGCACGGGATCTTCATCGGATACATCGGGCCGCACCTCACCAACACCCTCACCTGAGGTACGGAGCGGGGCTAAGGTCCTTCTCGGCACCGGCCTTCGGGCATATGCCCTGCCCGTGTCCAAGGACTCACGGGAACGAGGAACGTACGTGAACCAGGAGTGTGCGTGAACGAGGACAGCGGCAACCCCGCCGAGTACCCGGAGTTCCGGCTGCGGCTGCCCGGCGGGGACGGCATCGGGCGGGCGGTCGGCGTCCTCCTCGACGCCGTCGGCACCAACGGGAGCCGCAAGTTCCTGGTCCGGGCCGGTTCGCCGGCCCGGGAGCACGTCATGCCGTCGTTCCCCAAGCACTTCAGCGGCACCTTCAGGCGGCGCGAGGAGCTGAGAGCCGCCGGAGTCCTCGCGCCGTCCGACCGCTGGCCCGGATGGCTGGAGCTGACCGCTGACGTCGAGTGCGGATCGCCGTCCGCCGCCGCCGAGATACTCGTCGGCGCCCCGCGCAACGGCTGGGAGGAGTGGCGCACCGAGGCGGGCACACCGCTGTCCGACTTCATGGAGGGCGTGCGTTCCGGGCCCAACCGGGCCTGGCTCGTACGCGGCTCGAACGTGGCGGGCAGTGACCTCGTCCACCGGCTCTGGCTCCCCGAGGGCAGGGTCACGCTGTCGGCCGCGCGGCTGCGCCAGGGAGTGGCGCAGGGGGCGAGCAAGGAGCGGCTGAGAGCGTTCGTCGAGGAGGACTACGGGACGACGGCGACCTACAACCAGAAGCTGGAGCTCGTCGACGAGCTGTACGCGTTCCTCTCCTGGATGAAACCGGGCGACACGGTGTGCGGCATCTCCGGGGGCCGCCTGTACGTGGGTGAGATCACCGGCACAGTCGAGCAGACCGCTTCCGAAGGCGGCCGCTCCAACCTGCGCCGCCCCGTCGACTGGCAGAGCAGCGGGTACGCCTACGACGAGCTTCCCGAGGAACTCCAGCAGAAGCTCTCGGCGCAGCACGACGTCGTCGACCTCACCTCCGTGCAGGCCCTCATCGACGGACTCGGCCGTACCGACGAGGAGCTCGCCGACGAGGCCGTGTCCCGGGAACGCGACCCGAGCGAGACCGTCCCGGCCCTCGCGGCTCGGCGTGAGCTGGAGCTTCCCGAGCCGGGCCAGGCCCTCGCCGACGAACTGCTCGTCCACGACGTGGAGTGGCTGCGCGAGGTGAAGGACCTCCTCTGGGACGAACGGCAGCTGGTGCTGTACGGCCCGCCCGGCACGGGCAAGACCCACCTGGCCCTCAAACTCGCCGAGTTCCTCGGAGGCGGGCCCGAACGGGTCAAGCTGGTGCAGTTCCATCCGTCGTACGCGTACGAGGACTTCTTCGAAGGGTTCCGCCCGAAGGAGGACCCCGACACCCGGGAGGTCGCCTTCCGGCTGACGGCGGGCCCGCTGCGGGAGCTCGCCGACCTCGCCTCCCGCGAAGGAAACCGCCACATCCCGCACTTCCTGATCATCGACGAGATCAACCGTGCGAATCTGGCCAAGGTCTTCGGAGAGCTCTACTTCCTCCTGGAGTACCGGAACAAGTCGGTCCGCCTGACTTACTCGGGCGACGACTTCGCCCTCCCGTCCAATCTCTTCGTCATCGGGACGATGAACACCGCCGACCGCTCCATCGCCCTTGTCGACGCGGCCATGCGCCGGCGCTTCGCCTTCGTGGAGCTCTCGCCGCGTACCGAGCCCACCCAGGGGCTGCTGCGCCGCTGGCTCGCGGCCCAGGACCGCGGACCCGAGCCGGCGGACTTGCTGGACGCGCTCAACTCCCGCATCGACGACCCCGATTTCCGCATCGGCCCCTCGTACCTGATGAAGAAGGCGGTCTACCGGGAAGGCGGCCTCGACCGCACCTGGCGCACCAAGATCCTTCCGCTCCTGGAGGAGCATCACTACGGAGAGGGAATCGACATCGCCAAGACCTACGGTCTCGAAGCCCTTCGCGCGACCATCGCACCGGCTGCCGGCCCGGCTGAGCCCGACGCGTGACCGGCATCCAGCTCGTCGAACACGCCCCGCACACCACCCATGACCTGCCGACGGCCATCGGCCGGGCACTCGCTGCCTCCCGGATCGTGGACGCGGCGCCCGACCCGTACCGGACCGGGGGATGGCGGCTGCGCGCGGGGAGCAAGGTCGGAGCCTTCGTGGTCAGGGCCCCGGGGGAGGACCCCGTCACCCTGAGAGTCACCCCGAAGGTGCCGATCGCCCACCTGTTCTTCCTCCTGGGGTACGCCCTGAACCCGCGGATCCACCAAGAGGGCACGGTTGAGGTGTCGGCGCACACGGAACTGGTTCCCTTCTTCGCCCAGACCTACGAGAGGGCGCAGGAGCGAGCCCTGAGGCAAGGAGTGCTGCAGGGTTACCGGCACACGGAAGAGGCGTCCCCTGTCCTTCGCGGTCGGCTCAGGGAGACCGACCAAGTGCGCCGTCACCACGGCCGGCTGTTTCCCCTGGAAGTGGCCTACGACGAGTACACCACCGACATCCCCGAGAACCGGCTGCTGCGGGCGGCAACGGAGCGGCTGCTGAGTCTGCCCCGCGTCCCGGCCGGAGTGCGGCGGTCCCTCCAGCACCAACGGGCCCGGCTCATCGACGCCGAGCCCCTGCTGCGCGGCGCCGCTCCGCCCCGGTGGCGGCCGAGCCGTCTGAACCTCCGCTACCAGCCCGCGCTGCGGCTGGCGGAGGCCGTCCTGCGCCGCGAGTCGCCCGAGCACCTGCCGGGTGACGTCACCGTCGACGGATTCCTGCTCGACATGAACAAACTCTTCGAGGACTTCGTCTGCGTAGCCCTGCGTGAGGCCCTCGCCGCGTATGGCGGACACTGCGCGCTCCAGGCCAAGGGAGTGCATCTCGACGCGGACGGGACCATCCGCATGAGGCCGGATCTCCTCCGGTACGGGGACGGCGGCCGCCCGCTGAACGTGGCCGACGCCAAGTACAAGGCGCAGAAGCCCGACGGTTTCCCGGACGCCGACCTCTACCAGATGCTCGCCTACTGCACGGCGCTGGGTCTTCCCGAGGGGCATCTGATCTACGCCAGGGGCGGCGCGCTTCACGCCTCCCACCGTGTCCGGAACGCGGGGATCGTCATCCACCAGCACGTCCTGGACCTGGAAGGGCCGCCGACGGAGCTGCTCGGGATGGTCCGGGACCTCGCCCGCCTGATGGCCGAGGGCGCGGGACCCGGCTCCTTCTAAGATCGTTTCGGCCGCGCCGCACGCCACGAGGTAAGGAGCCCACCGTGCCCCAGCTCGCCTTCGCGAACAGCTTCTGGGAGAGCTACGACGTGCTGGAGAAGCCCGTCAAAGCCGGAGTGCGCAAGGCGATGGCCAAGTTCCAACAGCTCACCGTCGCGGAACTGCACGCCGACAAGGGGCTTCACCTGGAGTCGGTGGACAAGGCGCGCGATCCACGGATGAGGACCATCCGGATCAACGACTTCTGGCGGGGAGTGGTCCTCGCCCCGAACGACGGCAGCGATGTCTTCCTCCTCATCAACGTCGTGCCGCACGACGGCGCCTACAGTTGGGCGGCCAAGCGGCTCTACACGGTCAACACCGCCACCCGCGGCCTGGAGGTCCGCAACGTCGTCGCCATCGAGCAACTGACGCCGGCCCTGGAGGCGGCGGCGGCCACGGCCCCCGCCCTGCTCTTCGCCTCCCACTCGGACACCGTGCTGCGGGAACTCGGTATCGATGCACAGGTGTTGCGTGCCGTGCGCACGATCACGGACCAGGCACAGCTGGACGCGTCCGGCACCCTGCTTCCCGAGGACCAGTTCGAAGTCCTCCAGTTCCTCGCGGAGGGTTTCAGCCCGGAAGAGGTCTACCGTGACGTCGTCACCGCACGGCGGCCCGCCGACGCTCCTGAAGACCCCGCGGACGACCTCGCGTCGGCGATCCTCCACACCAGAAGCCGCATCACGCTCGTGACCGGGCCGGACGAACTGGCCGAGATCCTGGAGAAGCCCTTCGCCGCCTGGCGGGTCTTCCTCCACCCCTCCCAGCGGCGCGTCGCCTACCGCGTGTCCTACGGCGGACCGGCGCAGGTGACCGGAGGCCCGGGCACGGGCAAGACTGTCGTCGCCCTGCATCGCGTCAAGCACCTGTTGTCCCACTCCGAGGACAGCCGGGTCCTGCTCACCACGTACACCAACGCTCTCGCGGCGAGCCTGCGCGAGAACCTCGCGCTGCTGCTCGACGGCGATGAGGCGCAGCTTCGCAGGGTCGACGTGACGACGGTGAACGCCTACGCGCACCGAGCCCTTCAGACAGCCGGCGGCCGGACGCCGTCCCTCGTCGGAGACCGTGAGGAGCGGCAGATCTGGCAGCGGGTCGGCAAACGCCTCGGCCTTCCGTGGCCGGAGCAGTTCCTCGCCCAGGAATATCGCCACGTCGTACTCGCCCAGGGCATCGACACGCTCGACGCCTACCGGGGCGCGGTGCGAAGAGGACGCGGCTCGGCGCTGCCCGTAGCCCAGCGAGAGCGCGTCTGGGAGGCGGTGGAGCTCTTCCGGGCCGAACTTGCTGCCCGAGGCGGCCGCACCCACCTCGATGTCTGCGCCCAGGCGGCACGGCTGCTGGAAGGGAAGGTCGCTTCGGACGGCCACGACTACGACCACGTGGTCGTCGATGAGGCGCAGGACCTGCATCCAGCCCAATGGCGGGTGCTGCGGGCAGCCGTGGGCCGTGGACCCGACGACCTCTTCATCACCGGTGACCCCCATCAGCGGATCTACGATTCCAGGGTCTCCCTGGCCTCACTGGGCATCACGGTGACCGGCCGGAGCGGTCGGCTGCGGATCAACTACCGCAGTACGGAGGAGATCCTCGGCTGGTCCACCGGCATTCTGAAGGAGATGGACGTCGAGGATCTCGGGGGCGACGGTGCGGACAGCCTCCTCGGTTACCGCTCACTGCTCCACGGAGGACGCCCTCACGTCAGAGGTCATGCTTCCGAGCAGGTCGAAGTGGACGCGATCGTCGAGCGGATCGAGGAGTGGATCGGCCAAGGCATGCGCCCCGAGGAGATCGGGGTGTGCGCCCGCTTCCACCTGCTCCTGGACAAGGTGTACGACAGGCTCGCGGCTCGGGGCATTCCCGTGGTCCGGGTCAAGGAGGGACCGGGGGCGGGAACGGCAGGGGTGCGCCTCGCGACGATGCACGCGATGAAGGGGCTGGAGTTTCGTGGCGTCGGTGTACTCGGGGTTTCGGACGGCGCACTCCCGTTCGCCCGTGAGGTCACCGCGGCCGCGATGGACAGGCTGCAGAACGAGGCCGATCTGCTGCGTGAGCGGTGCCTGCTCTTCGTCGCCTGCACACGGGCCAGGGAAGCATTGCACGTGTCCTGGAGCGGAAAGCCCAGCCCGTTCGTGCCCCTGCCTTCCGAACTCCCCTGACCGGCCGACGGGTCACTCGCCGGAATCGTCCGCAGGAGGTGCAAGGGCTCCGTTGGTCAGCCCCTCCCGGGCCAGAGCGGCTGCCTCCTTCCCCAGTTCGGCCAGACTCGCGACGCGTTCCTCGAACTCTTGGAGAGAACGGAAGACGGCTCCGTAGCGACGCTGGTCGGCGACCGCCATCTGCGGGATGCGGGCCGCCCGCGCGTCCACACGGTGCGTTCCGCTGGTACTGGTCGAGCGGCGGACGTTGGACGCGCTCTGAAGAAAGCCGCGCAGGTAGTCCGTATCGAGTTGAGGACTCAGGGATTGGGGGCCGCCGGCGCCCGCCTCGATCAGTCCCGCTCGGGACAGATCCGCGAGGCTGACCGTGGCTGTGTCCAGAGAGTCTTCTCCCGCCGTTTCCCGCAAGGCCGGCAGGAGTGCGCCCAGCGCTTGGAGCTGCTGCTCGATCTCTTCGCGCAGGGACCAGTACTCCGCCCGGAAGTCCTGGGTGGAACGGTGGATGTGAAGGTTCGGCGTGAGGTCCACGGTCTCGTCGAGGAGGTCGATGAGGGGGATGTCGGCGACCTGGTCGCTGGTGGGTTCCAGTGGTCCGTCCGGATCGTTGCCCGTCAGGTCGACCATGCGGACGTGTGACGGAGTCGTGTCGTCCGGTTTCGGGCGGCGGAGGATCCAGAGCAGTACGGGGACGGAGTGCGAGGAGGCGACTCCACCCGGTAGCGCGATGACGTGGGCGAGGATTCCCCGCCGTACGAGTTCCGCCCGGATTCGGCGTCCAGCCTTGCGGTAGGCCACGGATGACGGCATGACGATCACCGTGCGGCCGCCAGGGGCGGTGTGGGCGTAACAGTGCTGGAGCCAGGCGAGCTCCCCCTCCGCCTTGGAGGGGGTGCCAAGCTCCCATCGTGCGTCGAGGAGCAGTTCCTCGCGCCCCCAGTCCGGGCCGACGGCGGGAGGCTCGCACACGACGAGGTCGGCGCGGAGCGAGGGCCAGGCATCCGCCCGCAGCGAGTCACCCGCTTGGATCACCGCATCGGCTCGGCCGCTCAACTTGGCTCGGAGTTCCGCGAACCGTGCTGCTTCGGGGTCGATCTCCTGCCCGCGAATGACCGTACTGCCGTCGTCCCCCGCAACCATGAGAAGGACCCCGATCCCGCAGGCGGGATCGAAGACGGTGGTGCCCTTGGGCAAAGGGCCCACAAAGTGAGCGACCGCCCGGGCGATCCTCGCCGAGGTCACCTGATCCGAGCCGCTGCGACGCGCCGAATCCTGAAAGCGTTCGACGAGTCCGTCGGCCACGTCGGTTGGTGTGGCGCTCTGTGCTGACGAGGCGACGATCGCAGCCGCTGCGGAGTCGAGACCAGACGGATTTCCCGTCGAAAGGAATGCTGCGACCGAAGACAGGCCGCTGATCATGTCATCGCCGAACGACGCGCGGAGCGCCTGCCAGAGCCGGACTTCGTCGGACACGTCATGGCTCTTCCGCTGGTTCGCGAGCCATGCCCGTACATCGGTAAGGGAAAACAGAGGTGTGCCCGAACTGCCTCCCGCCGGGGCGGGGAAGTCCTTGTGGCGGCGTCTCCAGTTCGACACAGCGGCTCGTGTCACGCCCGCGATGCGAGCGATCTCGGCCCCGGTGATCAAAGGGTCTACTGCACCCGCGTCATCCCTCATACGGAAACCGTACACGCCATTGCAGACACGCGGTAAGTGTTGGGCGTTGACGTCGTCAACGTGTTCATCTGGGACGGAAGTCATCCGCTTGTGCAGAGAACGTGAGCGGCGGTGGGATTCAGACCTTCATGATGGTGGCGTGCCCGCGGCAAAGCGCTGTGAGGTCCTCTGGATCGGAAGTAAGGATCGTGGCCGGCCCTGGTGAGGCCAGTGCGGTGGCGGCGAGTATGGCGTCGATGGCGTACTTGTGGCCCTGCGGGCCGGCGTCGGCGAGCAGGATGGCGGCGTGGCGGGCGATCGGCTCGGTGATCGGTTCCACGACCAGGCGGGAGAGTGTCCACTCCAGGGCCGGGCGGTTGATGCGGGGGTGGGCCACTTCGACCAAGGCGGCTGCCGAGGTGATCACACGGAGGTCGTCGGTGCGGGCCAGGGCGAGCCGGGCGTGACCGTTTGGCGGGCAGGCGGCCGAGGCGATCACTTGAAGGCCGGCGTCACAAGCGACTGCGAGCGGCTTGCGGACCTCGTGGTCGCGTTGTGCAGTCTCGGCGAGCCTTCGCCGTCCGGCGAAAAGATCACGCTCGCGAGCTCGCCCCGGCTTGGTGGCGGCCTCCGGGCCGTCGAGGGGCAGTACGCGTGCGTCGAAAGGCCGCGCGTAGCGCCCATGGCGCACGTAGTGCACATGGATCTTGAGTCCGTTTTGCGCACCACGTGTCTCTGACCTGCGGTTTTCATTAACCTGTTTTTGGCTCTACATGTTTTCCATGACCCATCATGTCGAGTGCGTCGCGATCCTTGAGCCCGCCTCGAAGGGCTCCTGACCTGCCGTTTCTCCGAGTGTGCGTGATGGGCGTTACGTGCTTTGGGCGCGATATCTTGACGCATATCTGACGCGCGTGACGCACGTTTGACGCACGGACGGCGCGGTTT
>NZ_JBHUYJ010000081.1:0-36036 GCF_042668715.1 Streptomyces sp. NPDC057271 | reverse complement strand
GGGTGATGCGGCCGCCCGTCACCTCGTAGAACCGCATCAGCAGATTGACCAGCGTGGTCTTGCCGGCGCCGGTCGGGCCGACGATCGCGACCGTCCGGCCCGGCTCCACGGTCAGCGAGAGGTCCTCGATGAGCGGCTTGTCCGGCTCGTAGCGGAACGCCACCTGCTCGAACGTGACCCGGCCGGTGACCGCCGGGAGCGGTGCGTCCCCGGGCTCGGGTTCGCGCTCCGGGGACTCCTCCTCCGCGTCCAGCAGGTCGAAGACCCGCTCGGCGGAGGCGACCCCGGACTGCAGCAGATTGGCCATGGCCGCGACCTGGTTGACGGGGCCGTTGAACTCGTACGAGTACTGGATGAACGCCTGGACGTCTCCGATGCTCAGCGTTCCGCTCGCCACCCGCAGCCCACCGACGACCGCGATCAGGACGTAGTTGAGGTTGCCGACGAAGGTGAGGGCCGGCTGGATGAAGCCGGAGATGAACTGGGCGCGGAAGCTCGCCGCGTACAGCTCCTCGCCGAGTTCGTCGAAGCGCGCCACGGACGCGTCGCGCCGCCCGAAGGCGACGACCTCCGCATGCCCGGTGATCATCTCCTCGACATGGCTGTTGAGACGGCCGGTGACGGCCCACTGCCGCACGAACTGCGGCTGGGCGCGCTGTCCGATCCGGGCCGCGACCACCAGCGAGAGAGGGACGGTCGCGAGGGCGACGAGGGCGAGCAGCGGCGAGATCCAGCACATCATCACCAGCACGCCGACGATCGTGAGCAGCGCCCGAACCATCTGGCTGAACGCCTGCTGGAGGGTCTGGGTGATGTTGTCGATGTCGTTGGTGGTGCGGCTGAGCATCTCGCCGCGGGGCTGCCGGTCGACGTACGAGAGCGGCAGCCGGGCCAGCTTGCGCTGGGCCTCGGCGCGCAGCCGGTGCCCGGCCCGCTGGACGACGGTCGTGGCGAGCCGCTGCTGGAGCCAGGTGAGCGCGGCGGCGCCGGCGACGGCCGCGAAGGCGGCGGCGAGTGCCTGGCCGACGGCGCGGAAGTCGACTCCGGCCGGGCTCGCGGCGCCGGAGACGACGAGGTCGGTGGCGTGGCCGAGGATCAGCGGGCTGAGCACGGCGAGGGCGACACCGGTGGCCGTGGCGGCGAGCACCGCGGCGATCCGGGGACGGTCGGGGGACATGGTGCGCAGCAGGCGCAGGCCGGAGGAGCGGAAGTCCAGGGAGCGTTCGAGGGACGGGGTGCTGATGCCGGGGCCGCGCTGCTGGACGGCCGGTCCCCGGCGTTGGGGGGCACTCACGCTGCTTCCTCCTCGGTGAGCTGGGAGAGGACGATCTCCCGGTAGGTGGCGTTGTCCCGCATGAGTTCCTCGTGGGTGCCGCTGCCGACGGCCCTGCCCTGGTCGAGGACGACGATCCGGTCGGCGTCGCGGATGGTGGAGACGCGCTGGGCGACGATGACGACGGTCGCGTCGGCGGTCTCCGCCGCGAGGGCCTCTCTCAGCAGCGCGTCGGTGCGGTTGTCGAGGGCGGAGAAGGAGTCGTCGAAGAGGTAGACCCGCGGGCGGGCGACGAGGACCCGGGCGATGGCCAGGCGCTGGCGCTGGCCGCCGGAGAGGTTGGTGCCGCCCTGCGAGACCGGCGCGTCGAGGCCTTCGGGGAGACCTCTCACGAAGTCGGCGGCCTGGGCGACCTCCAGGGCGTGCCACAGTTCGTCGTCGGTTGCCTCGGGCCTGCCGTACCGCAGGTTGCTCGCGACCGTGCCGGAGAAGAGGTACGGCTTCTGCGGGACGAGTCCGACGGTACGGGCGAGGAGTGCGGGGTCCATGTCGCGGACGTCGACGCCGCCGACCGTGACCCGGCCGCCGGTGGCGTCGAAGAGCCGGGGGACGAGGCCGAGGAGAGTGGTCTTGCCGCTGCCGGTGGAGCCGATGACGGCGGTGGTGCGGCCGGGGCCGGCGGCGAGGTCGACGGAGCGCAGGACGGGTTCCTCGGCGCCGGGGTAGCTGAAGCCGGCGTCGTGGATGTCGAGCCGTCCGGCCTCGCGCAGCTCGCGGACGGGGGCGGCGGGCGGGGTGACGGACGGTTCGGTGGCGAGGATCTCCTGGATGCGTTCGGCGCTGACCTCGGCGCGGGGCATGTGCATCAGCAGGAAGAGGACCATCATCACCGACATCATGATCTGCAGCAGATAGCCGAGGAACGCGATCAGCGAACCGGCCTGCAGGGCCCCGGACTCGATCCGGTGGGCGCCCGCCCAGATGACGGCGACGGTGGCGAGCTCCCAGACGATCAGCACGATCGGGAACATCAGGGCCTGGAGCCGGCCGACCCGCAGTCCGACCGACCGCAGGTCGCCGTTGGCGGCGGCGAACCGCCGCTGCTCGTGACGGTCGCGGGCGAAGGCGCGGACGACCCTGATGCCGGTGATCTGCTCGCGCATCACCCGGTTGACCCCGTCGACGCGTTCCTGCATCCCTCGGAAGAGCGGTCGCATGCGCAGGACGACGGTGCCGACGGCGCCCGCCATGAGCGGGACGAAGAGCAGGAGCAGGAGGGCGAGCGGAACGTCCTGGTCGAGAGCCATGACGATGCCGCCGACGCAGAGCAGGGGCGCCGCCACGAGCATCGTGAGGACGAGGACGGCGAACGTCTGCACCTGCTGGACGTCGTTGGTGGCGCGGGTGATGAGGGAGGCGGTGCCGAAGCGGCTCATCTCCCGGGCGGAGAAGTCCTGGACGCGCCGGAAGGCGGCGGCACGCAGATCGCGGGCGACACCCATGGCGACCTTGGCGCCGTGGTAGACGGCGGCGGCCGCGGCTGCGGCCTGGAGGAGGGTGACGGCGGCCATCAGGCCGCCCCCGGTGAGGACATGGGCGGTGTCGCCGCGCAGCACGCCGTTGTCGATGACGTCGGCGTTGAGGGTGGGAAGAGTGAGGGAGGCGAGGGACTGGACGAGCTGGAGTAACACGACGAGGGCCAGGGTGCGTCGGTAGGGCCGGAGCCGGCCCGCCACGAGTCGGAGCAGCATGGGTGCGGCTCCCCCTCAGGCGCCGTAGGGGCGGACGGACTTGGCGTCCCGCAGGGCGTGCGCCCACCAGGCGATCTGGTCGAGCATCGTCTTGGCGGCGGCGTCCGGTCCGGTGGGGTCCTTGTGGCGTCCGTCCTCGTCGAAGTCGCCGTGGGCGTTGTGGAAGGAGACCGTGTCGCGGACGGTGACGGCGTGCATCTCGGCGAAGACCTGGCGCAGTTGCTCGACCGCGCGCAGGCCGCCGGAGATCCCGCCGTAGGAGACGAAGCCGACGGGCTTGGCCTGCCACTCGGTGTAGTGCCAGTCGATGAGGGACTTCAGGGGGGCGGGGAAGGAGTGGTTGTACTCGGGGGTGAGGACGACGAACGCGTCGGCGGCGGCGAGGACCGGGGAGACCTTGGCGAGTTCGGCGACGGCCGCGTCGTCGGGGTGGTGGGTGAGAACGGGCAGGTCGACGTCGGCGAGGTCGACGACGTCGACGGTGTAGTCGGCGCGTTCGGCGAGGCGGGCGCGGAACCATGCGGCGATGACGGGCGCGAACCTGCCCTCGCGGTTGCTGGCGACGACGACGGCGAGCTTGAGCGGCGTGGAGTCCGCGTGGGTGGTGTCCATGCCGAGGATCCTGATACCTCAAGTTTGGTTGAGGTCAAGCGCCGATTCTCCGGGACCGCGTCGGCCTACGGTGAGAGGCATGACGACACCTCTCCCGCACATCGAGATCGACGGCGTCCCGGCGGCCGATCCCGCACTCCTCGCCGGCCTGCTGAGCGGCTTCGGCCACTTCACCGCGATGCAGGTGCGGGGCGGGCGGGTACGCGGCCTCGGCCTGCACGTGGACCGTCTGGACCGCGCCACCCGCGAGCTCTTCGGGCAGGGGATCGACGGCGAGCGCGTCCGGGGCCTCCTCGCCGGCGCGCTGAGGGCGGCGGGCCTGACGGACGCGACCGCGCGGGTGTACGTCTACGAGGGCGTCCGCCTCGTCATCGTCCTCCGGGCCCCGGCCTCCGCACCGCGGACCGCGCGGCGTCTGCGGTCCGTCGACTACTGGCGCCCCGCTCCCCACATCAAGCACCTGGGCGGCTTCGGCCAGTCCTACTACGGCGAGGCGGCCCGGCGCGAGGGCTACGACGACGCGCTCCTGGTCTCCCGGGACGGCGAGATCACGGAGAGCGCGGTCGCCAACATCGCCTTCTGGGACGGCACATCGGTGGTCTGGCCCTCCGCGCCCTGCCTCACGGGCGTCACGATGGCGCTCCTGGAGCGGCGTCTGGGCTCCGTACGGCGCCGGGTGACGATGACCGATCTCCCCCGGATGCGGGCGGCGTTCGTGACGAACTCCCGCGGCGTCTCGCCGGTGGGCGGGATCGACGCGCTCGGGTTCGCGGTGGACGAGGGGCTGATGGGGCGGGTGTACGAGGCGTACGAGTCCGTGCCGTGGGAGCGCCTGTGAGGAGCCGCCGCGGGATGGATCCCCTTGCACCCAACACGCGGCGCCTGCGCGGTTGTTCGAGGCCGCTCGGCAGGTAGCATCGAAGGTGCGGGTGGGGGACATGGGGGTCCGGAGATGGTCGCGAGCTACGTCGTCTCGCCGCGGGGCGGCCGTCGCGCCTACCCCGACATCACCTCCGCGCTGCGCGCCGCGGCCGCCCGGGCCCGGGCCGCGCAGATCGAGATCTGCGCCGGCCACTACGACGAGACGCTGTCCGTCCGGGGCGAGATCCGGCTGTTCGCACGCGACGGCGCGGGTTCCGTGGTGGTGAGCCGGCCGCGCGGACCGGTGCTGGAGACCTCCGGGGCGGTTCGCGTCGAAGGGCTCGTCCTGACCGGCGGCGACGCGGAGTACGACGCCGTCGCCTGCCAGAGCGGAACGCTCACCCTCGAACAGACCGAGATCCGGGTACGGGGCGGCGTCGCCGTGCACGCCCGGCCGCACACCGCCGTCACGCTGCGGGACAGTACGGTCCTGCACGGCCGCACCGTCTTCACCGGGTCCTCGGGGCTGGTCGAGCGGTGCCGGTTCACCGACGCCGCCGACAACGCGATCGCCGTGATCGAGGGGGCCCGGGTCGGCGTCCACGGCAGCCGGATCGAGGGCAGCCGGATCCACGGAGTGCGGGTCTGCGACGCGTACGCCGTGGTCACCGACTGCGAGCTGACCGGCACCGGGCACGCGGCCATCATGGCGGACACCCGGGCCGAACTCACCGTGGCCGACTGCGCGATCACCGCCGTGCACGCGGAGGGGATCATGTTCATCGAGCAGTCCCGCGGCTCCGTGGACCGCACCCGCGTCACCGACGCGCGGCACGGCATCGGCGCGGCGAGCGGCGCTGACCCGGTGGTGCGCGGCTGTGTGCTGAGCGCGTGCCGCGACACCGGCATCAACGTCCAGTCCTCGGGCCGGGGCACGTTCGAGGACTGCCAGGTCGTCGACGCGGGCAACGTCGCGGTGTTCTCGACCAAGGGCGGCGCGCCTGAGGTCCACGGCTGCCGCGTCTCCGGCGGCAACGTGGGCATCGCCGTCACCGAAGGCGCCCGGGGCCGCTTCACCGGCATCGGGATCGAGGATCTGACGGGCTCGGCGCTGCGGGTCTTCGACGACGACTCCACGGCCCTGTTCGAGCGCGTCCGGGTGGACCGCTGCGCGTCCGGCCTCGAGGTGCGGGGCAACGGAGGCACCACGGCCGAGGCCGTCGACACGGAGTTCCACGACTTCGCCCTGGCGGCGGTGGCCGTCGGAGGCCAGGCCCGTGTCTCGCTCAAGGGCATCAGGGCGGAACGGGGGCTGCTCGGCTTCGGCGTCGGCGAGGAGGCCTCGCTGCGTGTGGCCGACAGCCAGGTCGGCGCGGTGACGAGTGGCGGGGCCGTCGTCCTGGGCAGCGCGCGGCTCTTCGCGACGGACCTGTCCGTCACCGGCTCGGAGGCTCTGGGCCTGTACGGCAAGGACTCGGCCTATCTGGACGTCACGCGCGGCGCCTTCACGGAGTGCGCGGCCGTCGGCGCGGCCTTCGACGACGAGTGCGGCGGCCGGCTGGTGGACTGCTCCGTGAGCGGGTCGGGGGGTACGGCCGTGCGGCACAACGGGCGGGTCGACCTGATCTCGCTGGACACCTCGCTGCCGGTCGTCCGGAACGAGGAGCCGGTCGAGCTGCCGCCGAAGATCGTCAACATCTTCAACGGACCGGTCTTCAACGACTCCGTCATCAACAGCCAGATCCTGTGGAACAACGACAACGTCAGCATCACCCGGCGGCACACGACAGAGGACGGTCCGGCACATGAGTGATCCGCAGCAGCACGTGAACCGCTACGACGGCCCGGTGTTCAACGGCCCGGCCACGCAGAACCAACTCGCCTGGAACAGCGAGAACGTCACCCAGAACCAGCAGGTCAACAGCGCGGTCGCGCCGGGCTACGCGGAGCTCGCCGAGCGTGTGACCGAGCTGCTGCGGCAACTGCCCGAGGCGGGCCTCGGCGAGCGGGACCGCGAGGACGCGGCCGGCGCCGCCGGAGACGTCCTGGAGGCGATCAGCCGGCCGGACCCCGAGGAGGGCAGGGTGCGCCGCGCGCTCGCCACGCTGAGGGGAGTGCTGGCGCCCGTCGCGACCGGGGTCGCGGCCGGCACGACGGTGGGGGCCCAGGAATGGGCCCGGGCGGCGATCGAGGGACTGATCGTCTGAGGAGACCGACGGGACCGCGCCCGCGTCACGGCGGGACCGGGACCCACGTCGCCCGACACCACCGACAGGACCACGCCCACGTCACGGCGGGACCGGGATCCGTGTCGCCCGGTGCGCGCGAGGCTGCGCATCCGCGACGGGGCGGGTCCGGCACCGCCCGGTGCGGTGCGGCCCCGGGGCGGACCCGGCCGTGTCACCCGTTCGACACGGGCCGTCAGCCGACTGTCCGAAACCCTTCCTGACCTGCGTAGACATCGCTGGGGCAGGGCGCCACACCGCACCGGACGGCGTAATTCTGACCCTCCCTCAGCAGGCGCGCGGCGCGTCGCGGCTCTTACCTCGGTCCTAGGAGGTAGGTCCCGGGAAGTCCCTCCCGGGATGCCTCCCCGGCATGACCGCTCGCGCGCCCCGGAGGACCCCATGCGCACCACTGCCCGCCTGCTCACCGGTACCGCGTTGACGGTCGCCGCCGTCGGTGCCCTCGGCGCCCCCGCGTACGCCGGGGACTCCGGGACCCTCGAGGTCTATCCGTCCTCCGCGACCCCGGGCACCACCGTCACCGTCAACACGCTCGCCTGCGGCAAGCACGGCCACGGTGTGGGCGACGCGCAGTCCCTCGGCGCGGGCGACTTCCAGCTGAACCCGAGCACGCACAAGGAGGTCGTGGTCGGTCAGTTCAAGGTCCCGCACCACGCCAAGGCCGGTACGTACTGGATCAGCGTCGCCTGCGACAACGGCAGGACCGCGCGCGGTGAACTCAGAGTCGAACACAAGGTCCCGACCGGCCATGTGAGTACCGGTGTCGGGGGCAGCGTAGGCCCCGACACCACCCAGATCGCGGCGGGCGCGGCGGTGCTGGCCGCGGCTGCCGTCGGCGGTACGTGGCTCCTGCGCCGCCGGGCGAGCGGCGCGCAGGACGGCTGAGACGTACCGCACGTCCTGCCCCCGCCGCGCGCCCGCATGAGGCCCGGCGGGGGCAGGGCCACACCCGGGGCCCCGCTCTCCCGCCCGGGTCCCTTCCCCGCACCACCCCGAGAGGGCAGAACGTGAGCAACAGGAGCAAGGGCTGGGGCATAGCCGCCGCCGCGTGCGTCGGCATCTGGCTCGTGCAGAACGGGTCGGAGAACGTCACACCGCCGGTCCCGTCCGCCGCCCAGGCCTTCGCCGCCGGCCCGAACGCGCACACCACCGCCGCCGCCGACCCGCTGCCGCCCTCCGCGCCCGTCCGGCTCCGCATCCCCGAGATCGACGTGGACACGCCCATGACGGGGCTCGGCCTGGGCCCCGACGGCGCTCTGGAGGTACCGCCGGCGGAGAACGGCAACCTGGCCGGCTGGTACGAGGGCGGCACCACGCCCGGCGCCGAGGGCACCGCGATCGTCGCCGGTCATGTCGACAACAAGCGTGGCCCCGCCGTCTTCTACGCCCTCGGCGCGCTCAAGAAGGGCAACCGGATCGAGGTGGACCGCCAGGACGGCCGGACCGCCGTCTTCACGATCGACGCCGTCGAGGTGTACCCGAACAAGGCGTTCCCCGACGAGAAGGTCTACGGCCGGGCGGACCGGGCCGAGCTGCGCGTGATCACCTGCGGCGGCGGCTTCACCGAGAAGAACGGCTACCAGGGCAACGTGGTCGCCTTCGGCCACCTCATCGGCGTGCGCTGAGCCCGCTCAGGACCACTGGTCGAAGGCGAGCTTGGCAACCAGGGAGAAGACGACGACGAGCAGCACGCCGCGGACGAACTCGGCACCCCTGCTCAGCGCCATCCGCGCCCCGATCATCCCGCCGGCCAGGTTGAACACGGCCATGACCGCCGCCAGTTGCCAGAGCACGCTGCCCTGGTAGGCGAACATCGCGAGCGCGCCCGCGTTGGTGCACACGTTGACGATCTTGGCCGTGGCGGAGGCGGTCACCAGGTCGAGATGGAGTACGGCGGTCAGCGCGAGGACCAGGAACGTTCCGGTGCCCGGCCCGAACAGCCCGTCGTAGAAGCCGATGCCCCCGCCGACGAGCACGATCGCGGTGACGACCCGGGCCCGGCCGACGGGCCCCCTGGCCTCCGTCCGCGTCCCGAAGGAGGGCCGCAGCATCACGAACGCGGCCACGCCGACGAGTACGACCATGATCACGGGGCGCAGTACGTCGCTGCTGATCCCGGCGGCGAAGAAGGCGCCGGCCATCGACCCGGCGAGGGCCGCGAGCCCGATCCGTACGGCCGTCCTCACCTGCACCGGGGCCTTGCGTACGTAGGTGACGGCGGCCCCGGACGTGCCGACGATCGCGACGGCCTTGTTGGTGCCGAGGATCTGCGCCGCCGGGACGTGCGGAAGCCCGAGCAGCAGAGCGGGCAGCAGCAGGAGCCCTCCCCCGCCGACCACGGCGTCGATCCAGCCGGCCACGAGTGCGGCGAGGCAGAGCAGGACGAGGGTGGTCAGGGATATCTCAGGCATGCCCGCGAGCCTAGGGAGGAGATGGGTGTGCGGTCCATCAATCTCCGGAGAGTTGAGCTACGTCTGAGGTTGTGCCGGCCGGCGACCGGTCGGGGGCGGGCGGCGCGGCCGGTTCGACGGCGACCGTGAGGAAGGTCGCGGCGAGGGCACCGGCGGCGAGGAGCCCGGCGGCGAGGAGCCGTCTGGCGCGCTCGGCGGCATGGACCCGCCGGGGGCGGTGCCGCATACGGTGCTTGGCGCGGTGCTCAGTCATGGCTGAAGTCCTCGGAGTGGATGCGGCGGGCCGGAACCCCGGCCCGGACGAGGGAGGCGGTGGCGGCCTGGGCCATCGCGGGCGGGCCGCAGAGATAGACGTCGTGGGCGGCGAGGTCGGGCACGAGGTTACGGAGGGCCTGTGGGGCGAGGGGGTCGAAGGAGCCGTCGGACGGGCCGAGGAGGTAGTGCAGGGCGGCCTCTCGTTCGCGGGCGATACCTTCCAGCTCCTCGCGCAGGACGAGCCCCTCGGCGTCGGACGCCCGGTAGAGCAGCGTCACGTCGCCCGGCCCGCCGGGCAGGGTCTCGAAGAGCGCTCGCATCGGGGTGATGCCCACGCCCCCGGCGAGCAGCAGCACCTTCCGGCGCGTGCGGCGGTGGGCGGTGAGCGCGCCGAACGGGCCGGTGGCGAGCACGCGGGTGCCAGGGCGCAGACGGCGGATCCGGCGAGTGTGGTCGCCGAGGGCCTTCACGGTGATCCGCAGGGTGTCGTCCCGGACCGGCGCGGAGAGGGAGAAGGGGAGCGCGGTGCGCCAGAGCCGCCGGGACAGGAACCGCCAGCGGAAGAACTGGCCGGGTTCGGCACACAGCCGCTCCAGGCCGGTGCCACGGATGGTCACGGAGACGACGTCCGGGCTCTCGGCGCGGACCTCGGTCACGCGGAGGGTGTGGCGGAGTGCCTGCCGGACGGGGACGACGATCCGGTACCAGACGAGGAGGACGGCGACCGTCGCGTGCGCCATCGACCAGCCCCAGAGCGCGAGCACGCTGCCGGTGAGGTCGGGTCCGGCGAGCTGGTGCACGAAGCCGAGGGCGGCGGCGAGGTGGCTGAGCAGATGGACCGCCCGCCAGGTCTCGTGGCGCAGGCGCCGCCGGGCGGCCCGGGCGGAGGTCACCCCGACGACGACGAGGAGCGCGGTTCCGGCCGTGGCGGCGGCGAGCGCGGGGTAGGAGAGCAGTCCTACGGCGGCGGTGACGAGATCGGTACGGGTGTGCACGGCGTACCCGCAGAGCGCGAGGAGCGCGTGGGCGCCCACGAGACCGAGGACGTACCGGCCGCCGAAAGCGTGCCACCGGGCCAGCCGGTCCGCGCCGACGCCGTGCTCGACGGCGGGGACGCGGGCCATCAGGAAGAGCATGACGAGCACGCCGTATCCGGCGAGCAGCCCGGTGAGGTGGGCGCCACCGGCGAAGAAGGCGTCGAGCCGCGCGGAGGGCTGCGCCTGGACCCCCCAGACGAGGGCCACGCCCCCGGCCCCGCCGACGAGGCCGTCGCGCAGCCGGTCGGGTGCGACGCGCAGGGGCGCGGGGGCACGGGGTGCGGGGGCGGCGCGCCGGGGTGCGAGGGCGGCGCGCCGGGACGCGGGGGCACGAGGCGCCGGCTGGACGCGCCGGGGCGCCGGCCGCACGCGCCCCTCGCGCTGCTCCAGAAAGGCGGCGAGCGCCGGATGGGTCGGTTCCTGAACCTCGGTGGTCACAGCACCGCACACTAAGGTCCGGCGGTATACGAGAACCGCAGGTCAGCCCCTCCCCCGCAATCCTTAAGGCCCTCTTGAGGACGCCCTGACCACCGGTTAAGCCTCACACCCGCGCGCCTCACACTGCGATCCCCCGGAAGCTGAGATCAGCGTTCCGTGCGGGAAACAGTCGGGATGCCGACGGGTAACACCCGCCCCGCACGCTTCGGTGCATGAGTACACGGATCGTGGTGGTCGGAGGCGGAACGGCGGGCGTCCGGCTCGCCCAGCGTCTGCCCGTCACCCTCCTCGGCGAAGAGCCGCACGCGCCGTACAACCGGGTGCTCCTCGCGGACGTCCTGGCCGGGCGGTACGCGCCGGAGGTGATCGCGCTGCCCGCTCCCCTGGAGCCGGTGCGGCGCGGGGTGCGGGCGGTGCGGATCGACCGGGCCGCCCGGACCGTGGAGTGCGAGGACGGAACGCGGGTCGGCTACGACCGGCTGGTCCTGGCCACCGGCTCCAACCCGGTCCTTCCACCGCTCCGCGGACTGCGCGGCGCGCGGCTGCCGTCGGGCGTCCACCCCTTCCGCACGCTCGACGACTGCCTGGAGCTGCGGGGCGTCGTCCGCCCCGGGGTCCGCGCGGTCGTCATCGGCGGCGGGCTGCTCGGGGTCTCCGCGGCCCGCGCGCTGGCCGCGCTCGGCGCGGAGGTGGTGCTGACCCAGCAGGGCGAGCGGCTCATGGAACGTCAGCTCGACGCGTCGGCCTCGGAGCTGCTCCGGACGCATGTGGAGTCCCTCGGCGTCGAGGTGCACACCGAGTGCCGGGTCAGCGGGCTGCGGCAGCGGGACGGAGCGGTCACGGCGGTCGAACTCGCCGACGGTTTCGTGCTGGACGCCCAGGTCGTGGTCCTCGCGTGCGGGGTGCGGCCGCGGACCGGTCTCGCCCGGGACGCAGGTCTCGACGTGCGTACGGGTGTCGTCGTCGACGACGAGCTGCGGACCTCGGACCCGTACATCCACGCCATCGGCGACTGCGCCGAGCACGCCGGCCGCGTGTACGGCCTGGCGGGCCCGGCGCTGGAACAGGCGGACGCGCTTGCGGACCTCCTCGGGTCGGAGACCGCCGAGGCGGGCGTCCCCACCGGGGCGGGTGCCCCGGCCGACGCCGGCGCCCCGGCCGAGCCCGTCGCGCCCCGCCCCGCCTACACCGGCACCCGCACCCTGACCCGGCTCACCCTCGGCGGGCCCGAGGCCCTCGACCTGGCCGCCTTCGGCGAGGCCACACCGCTGCCGGGGGACGACGTCGTCCAGCTGACCGACGCCACCCGGCGCGCGTACCGCAAGGTCGTCGTCCGCGGCGACCGGCTCGTCGGCGGCGTGCTGCTCGGCGACCTCGCCGCGGTCGGAACGCTCGCCCGGGCGTGGGAGGGCGACGAGGCCCTGCCCGACGCTCCCCTGCTTCATCTGCTCACCCATGACGGAGGCTCCTGAGATGCACACCCCCACCCTCGTCCTGGTCGGCCACGGCATGGTCGGCCAGCGGTTCCTGGAGGCGCTCGCGGACCGGGGCGTCACCGAGCGCGCGCGGGTCGTGGTCCTCTGCGAGGAGCCGCGCCCCGCCTACGACCGCGTCCAGCTGACCTCGTACTTCAACGGCCGGACCCCCGACGATCTGTCGATGGTCGCGGACGGCTTCATGGCGAAGCACGGCATCGAGCTGTACGTCGGGGACCCGGCCGAGTCGATCGACCGCGCGGCCCGTACGGTCACAGCCCGCTCCGGGCAGGTCTTCGCGTACGACACGCTCGTGCTGGCCACCGGCTCGTACCCCTTCGTGCCGCCGGTCCCCGGCAAGGACGCGCGCGGCTGTTTCGTGTACCGGACGATCGAGGACCTGCTCGCGATCGAGGAGTACGCGAAGACGGCGAGGACCGGCGCGGTCGTCGGCGGCGGGCTGCTCGGCCTGGAGGCGGCGGGCGCGCTCAAGGGGCTCGGACTCGACACGCACGTCGTGGAGTTCGCGCCCCGGCTGATGCCGGTGCAGGTCGACGAGGGCGGCGGCGCGGCGCTGCTGCGCACGATCGAACAGATGGGTCTCACGGTCCACACCGGCACGGGCACGCAGGAGGTCGTGACCGAGGACGGCGCGGTCACCGGGATGCGCCTCTCGGACGGTTCCGAGGTGGCCACGGACATGGTGGTCTTCTCGGCGGGTGTACGGCCCCGGGACCAGCTGGCGCGCGACTGCGGCCTGACGGTCGGCGAGCGCGGCGGCATAGCGGTGGACGACCGGTGCCGGACGTCCGACCCGTCCGTCTACGCGATCGGCGAGTGCGCGCTCGCCTCGGACGGCCGGGTGTACGGCCTGGTGGCGCCCGGCTACGAGATGGCGCTGACGGCGGCGGCGACGATCGCCGACGAGGCCGAGGAGCGCACCTTCACGGGCGCCGACATGTCGACGAAGCTGAAGCTGCTCGGTGTGGACGTGGCCTCCTTCGGCGACGCGCACGGCACGGCCGAGGGCTGCCTCGACGTCGTGTACTCCGACTCCCGCTCCGGGGTCTACAAGAAGCTCGTGGTCGACCGGGAGGGTGTGCTGCTCGGCGGTGTCCTGGTCGGCGACGCCGAGTCGTACGGGATGCTGCGGCCGCTCACCGGCTCGGTGCCGCCCGTCTCGCCCGAGCAGCTGGTCCTCCCGGCGGGCGCGGGCGCACCGGTCGCGCTGGGTCCGTCCGCGCTCCCGGACGACGCGGTCATCTGCTCGTGCCACAACGTCACCAAGCACGCGATCAGCCAGTGCACGACCCTGCCGGAGGTGAAGAAGTGCACCAAGGCCGGGACAGGTTGCGGAAGTTGCGTGAAGCTGATCGGCCAGCTGCTGCCGGAGCCCGCGGACAAGGGGCTGTGCGGCTGCTTCGCGTACACCCGCAGTGAGCTGTACGAGATCACCCGCACGCTCCGGCTGACCTCCTTCGCCGAGCTGCTCGACTCGCACGGCCGGCCGGAGGCTCGGGGCGGCGAGGGATGCGAGGTCTGCAAGCCGACGGTCGGCTCGATCCTGGCCAGTCTCGCGCCGACGATCGGGGCGGGCGGCTACATCCTCGACGGCGAGCAGGCATCCCTCCAGGACACCAACGACCATTTCCTCGCCAACCTGCAGCGCAACGGCTCGTACTCGGTCGTGCCCCGCATCCCGGGTGGCGAGATCACCCCGGAGAAGCTGATCGTGATCGGGGAGGTGGCCCGCGACTTCGGGCTGTACACCAAGATCACGGGCGGTCAGCGGATCGACCTGTTCGGCGCCCGGGTGGACCAACTGCCGGCGATCTGGACCCGGCTGGTCGACGCGGGCTTCGAGTCGGGGCACGCGTACGGCAAGTCGCTGCGCACGGTGAAGTCCTGCGTGGGGCAGACCTGGTGCCGCTACGGCGTCCAGGACTCGGTGAGGATGGCGATCCAGCTGGAGCTGCGCTACCGGGGTCTGCGCTCGCCGCACAAGCTCAAGTCGGCGGTCTCCGGCTGCGCGCGGGAATGCGCGGAGGCGCAGTCGAAGGACTTCGGCGTCATCGCGACGGCGAACGGCTGGAACCTGTACGTCGGCGGCAACGGCGGCGCGACCCCGCGCCACGCGGACCTCCTGGCGCAGGACCTGTCGGACGCCGAACTGGTGCGGCTGATCGACCGGTTCCTGATGTTCTACATCCGTACCGCCGACCGTCTGGAGCGCACCTCGGTGTGGCTGGAGCGCCTTGAGGGCGGGCTCGACCACCTGCGGGACGTGGTCGTCCACGACTCGCTGGGGCTCTGCGACGAACTGGAGGCGCTGATGGCGGCCCATGTCGACGACTACCAGGACGAGTGGGCCGCGACCCTGGACGACCCGGAGCGGCTGCGCCGCTTCGTCTCCTTCGTGAACGCGCCGGACGCGCCGGACCCGTCGGTGCGGTTCGTCCCGGAGCGGGACCAGATCAAGCCGGACCTGACCGTCCTCACCATCGGAACTCTGGAAAGGGTCTGAAGCCCGATGAACCTCGAACTCTCCCACGACGTCGAGGCCGACGCCTGGACGACGGTCTGCGAGACCTCCCGGCTGATCCCCGGCCGGGGCGTGGCCGCGCTCCTTCCCGACGGCCGGCAGGCGGCGCTCTTCCTGGACCGGGCGGGGCGGCCGTACGCGATCGAGAACCGCGACCCCTTCACGGGCGCCCAGGTGCTGTCCCGGGGGCTCATCGGCTCGGCGGGCGGCCGGACCTTCGTGGCCTCGCCGCTCCTGAAGCAGCGTTTCGACCTGGAGACGGGGAAGTGCCTGGACGACGAGGGGGTTTCGGTGGCGGTCTTCCCGGTCCGCACGGTGTGACGCGCCCGCCGCGAGGTCATGTCAACTTGACCGCTCGTTCCACATACTCCTAGAGTCAACACATGGCCAGGACCAAGGAGTTCGACCCGGACGCCGCGCTCCAGGCAGCTCTCGAGCTGTTCTGGGCGCGCGGCTACGAGGCGACGACGATGGCGGACCTCGTCGACACCCTCGGGATCGGCCGCGCCAGCATCTACGCGACCTTCGGCAACAAGCACGCCCTGTACATGAAGGCGCTGGACCGCTACCTCCAGTCACGCGACCCGCTGATGCTGGAGGAGCTGTCCACGCCCGGTCCGGCCCTTCCACCCGTCCGGGCCCTGATCCGCCGCTTCGCGGTGGAGGCGGGGGCCGAGGAGGCCCGCCTGAACGGCTGTTTCGTCACCAACTCGGCGGCCGAACTGGGGCCGCACGACGCGGCGGTGGCGCGCCGGGTGGAGCGGAGCTGGGAGCACATCGAGACCCTGATCCACGCTTCACTGGTCCGGGCCCGCGCCCAGGGCGAGCTGCCGGCCGACCGCGACCCACGGGCGCTGGCCCGGATGCTCCTCGTCCTGACACAGGGGCTCCGCGTGGTCGGCAAGGCGTCGAGCGACCCGGCCCGGGTCCACGACGCGGCGGAACAGGCCCTGGCCCTGCTGGACTGAATCGGGCGCCTCACGGCGCCCCTTTCTTCAGCCTTCATATTGGAACGTACGGTCAAAAAACTCAAGAGAACTGAGGAGTTGGCATCGTCATGCCCACACGTTTCACCGACAGGCGCGTCCTCGTCACCGGCGCCGGCAGCGGACTCGGGCGAGCGATCGCGCTCGCCTTCGCCGCCGAGGGCGCGAAGGTCGTCGTCTCCGGCCGAAGCGCCGCCACCCTCGACGAGACGGTGCTGCTGATCAAGGCCCGCGGCGGCACCGCGGCCGCGGTCACGGCCGACGTCTCGCGCCCCGAGGACACCCGCCGCCTGGTCCGGGAGACCGTCGAGACCTTCGGCGGACTGGACGTCGCCGTCAACAACGCCGGGATCTTCCGCGGCGGCACGTCCGCCGCGGACCTCCCGCTGGAGGACTGGCAGGCCCTGCTCGACACCAACGTCACCGGTGTCCTGCACTCCCTCCAGGCCGAGATCGCCCATATGCGGGCCAACGGCGGCGGCGCCGTCGTCAACATCTCCTCCAACCTCGGTCCGCACATCCGCCTCCCCGGCCTCTTCGGCTACCAGGTCTCGAAGGCGGCGGTCTCCGCGATGACGCGTGCGGCCGCCCTCGACCACATCGCCGAGGGCGTCCGGATCAACGCGGTCAGCCCCGGCCCCTCGGAGTCCGCGATGTCGCTGCGACCCGGCGAGACGGAGGCCGAGCGGACGGTACGGATGAAGAACGAGTCCCCGCTCGGCCGGATGTCGGCGGCCTCCGAGGTCGCGGCGGCGGTGCTCTACCTCGCCTCGGACGACGCCGGCTCGGTCGTCGGCACCGATCTGGTGATCGACGGCGGCGTTTCGGCCTGAGCCCGCCCGACGCGGGCCGGGCGCCCTGCTCCGGGGCGCGGTGGACCCTCGACCGCGTCGCCGGCGAGCGGCTCCGGGGTGATCGGAGGAGCTCGCCGGCGTGACGTGCGACGGTCCACCGGGGTGATCGGCGGGGAAACCCGCGGGGTGATCAGCCCTCGATGGCGGACGGGTCCATCCACATGACCTCCCAGTGGTGGCCGTCGGGGTCCGTGAAGGAGCGGCCGTACATCGTGCCGTAGTCCAGGGGCTCCTTCGCCGGGGAGCCCCCGGCGGCGAGGGCGCCGTCCGCCAGCTCGTCGACCTTCTCGCGGCTCTCGGCGCTCAGCGCGAGGAGCACCTCGGACGTCCGGGTCGCGTCGGCGATCTCCTTGCCCGGCGCGGTGAACTCCTTGAACTTGGGCTCGGTGAGCAGCATCGCGAAGATCGTGTCGCTGATGATCATGCAGGCGGCGGTCTCGTCACTGAACTGCGGGTTGAAGGAGTAGCCGAGCTTGCTCCAGAAGGCCTTCGAGGCCTCGAGGTCCTTGACCGGCAGGTTGACGAAGATCATCTGGTTCATGGCGTCCGCTCTCTGTTGTCGCCCGTGCGTCGGGGGCGTCGGGTGCTTCGTGGGTGTCTCAGGTGCTTCGTGTGCGCTTTCGAGAGTTAAGACGGCGGGCCCTGTCGAAACTCATCGGCGCGCGGGGAAGTTTTTTCGGATCGGGCCGGCGTCGGGGTATGCGCCCCGCAGGCAGGAAGATCACGGAGCGATTGTCGGACGACACCCCGGCCTCGGCCACCGGTAAGGACCGGGCGGCCTGGTTCGCGCTGCTCGACTCCTGGGGTGCGGAGCGGCAGGGGCACACCGCGATCGCCCGCCATCTGGTGGAGACGCACGGCGTCAGCGGCGCGCACGCCCAGTCCGTCTCCGTCGGCTACGAGCAGGAGCGCGGGCTGCGCGAGCTCGGCCAGTCCTCCGGCGGCGACCGGCAGGTCGGCACGAGCAGGACCGTGAACGCGCCGGCCGACCGCTGCACGGCCGCCCTCGCCGACGAGGAGCTGCGCCGCCGGTGGCTCCCGGACGGCGAGTTCGACGTCCGACCCGTCGGCCCGGGAAGTCGGTGACGGCGGACCGGGACGGCGGGACGAGCCGGCGAGGTCCGTCTGACGCCGATGGGCGACGCGAAGACCCGGATCGGCCTCGGCCACACGAAGCTCCCGACGCGGACGCGGTGGCCGCCCACAAGGAGTTCTGGCGCGAGCGCTTCGCCGAGCTCAAGACGTTTCTGGAGTCCGAGGGGCCGTACCCCAGCGGCTGAGCGCCTCGTCGGACCGCGCGTACGTGAGCCAGGTGCCGTCCCCGAGCGGCCGGGCGTATCCCTCGGTCCGGCCCGAGGGGTACCGGACCGCGCCGCGTATCTCCAAGGTGTGGGCGTCGAGCAGCCAGTGTCGAGGGAACTCCTCCTCGCCGTACTCCAGGCCGGTGCAGGCGATGACGGTGTCGGCGTCGACGAAACCGGCACTCCAGTCCCACCCCTCGGGCACCTCGGGCCCGTCCTCGTCCTGGTAGTCGCCCTCGTCGCCGTCCTCGTCGCCCGCGCCGTCGGCACGGTCCGGGTCCGGAGGGGGCGCCTCCGACAGGACCGTGCCGTCCAGCGCGTGGAGCTGGAGATCCGCCCCGTAGTGCTCCATGGTCAAGAAGCCGGCGTGCCCGGGGTGGACGTCGAAGAGGACCCGGTCGAGCCCCTCGTTGAGGTCCCAGGTCGTCAGCCTCTCGCCGTCCCACCGCCCCCAGTACACCAGGCAGCCGTCCTGCCCCATGCCGATGCCCAGTCCCATGTGCACGCCGTCCGGGTGCGACACGTGGTACGAGCCCGAGGCCGCGCTGTCCTCCAGCGGAAGCCGCGCCAGCTCACGGCCGTCCCGGGCGTCGAGGACGACCCACACCTCCTGCCACGCGTCGCCGTCCCCCTCGGTGACGTGCGCCCAGACGAGCCGGCCGTCGTCGGAGACCCGGCACGACCCGTGCTCGAGCCCGGAACACACCTGCTGTTCGTCACCGGTGTGCGGGTGGCCGATCTCGGAGCCCCAGCACCCGTGGCGGTACTCCCACAGCGTCGCCCCGTCCGCGTCCACCGCCCGTACGGCGCGCTGTCCGGAGAACACCGCGAACGTGCCGTCCGGACTCACCGAGTCCACGCCCCGGCCCCACCCCTTCCAGGGCGCGGGGAAGACGGCGACCGGCGCCCGCTCCCCGGCCAGCAGGTCGTCCAGGTCGTACACGTCGAGCTCGTGCCCGTTCGGCAGCTGCGCGCGGCGGGCGGCGCCCGCCCGCCCCTCGAAGGCGAATCCGTTGACCAGTGCCTCGCCGCCCGGAAGCCGTACCGAGCCGAGGAGTCGTGCAGTGATCGACATGCTCTCGAAGGTACTGAGGGCCACTGACATTCCGACCGACGCTTCCCCTTCACCGGTTGTTGCCGCACCGTCAACTCGGTACCAACTCCGTACTCCTAGGTTCCCAAAGCGCGCGACCCCGCCGCCGACCGGTGCGGCGGGTTCACACACCACCCTTCTGGAGTGAGACGTGGAGCGACGCAGTTTCCTGCGCGGAGCGGTCATCGGCACGTCGGCGGCCGCCTTCGGCGGCACTCTGATGCGCGGGGCGGCCTACGCGGCCCCCGCCCAGCCCGGCGCCGGCCCCTACGGGGCCCTCGGCCCGGCCGACGCCAACGGCATCCTGCTGCCGAGCGGATTCAGCAGCCGGGTCATCGCCCGGTCGGGACAGACCGTCCCCGGCACCTCGTACACCTGGCACAACGCCCCCGACGGCGGCGCCTGCTTCGCCGACGGAAGCGGCTGGATCTACGTCTCCAACTCGGAGATCAGCACCGGCGGCGGCGCCGGCGCGGTGAAGTTCAGCTCGTCCGGCTCCGTCACCGACGCCTACCGCATCCTGTCCAACACCCGCAACAACTGCGCGGGCGGCAGCACGCCGTGGAACACCTGGCTCTCCTGTGAGGAGGTCAGCCGCGGGTACGTCTACGAGACCGACCCGTACGGCGTGAACGCGGCCGTCCGCCGCGCCGCGATGGGCCGCTTCAAGCACGAGGCCGCCGCCGCGGACCCCGTCCGCAAGGTCATCTACCTGACCGAGGACGAGTCCAGCGGCTGCTTCTACCGCTTCATACCCACCACCTGGGGCAACCTCTCCTCCGGGACGCTCCAGGTACTGGTGGCCGGCACCGCCGCCTCCGGCTCCTTCACCTGGCAGAACGTCCCGGACCCGGACGGCTCTCCGACCGCGACGCGCAGCCAGGTCTCCGGCTCGAAGAAGTTCAACGGCGGCGAGGGCTGCCACTACGCCAACGACACCGTCTGGTTCACCACCAAGGGCGACAACCGCCTCTGGCAGCTCAACCTCACCACCAACACCTACGAGCTCGCGTACGACGACTCGCTGGTGTCCGGCGGCGGCGCCCCGCTGACGGGTGTCGACAACGTCACCGGCTCCTCCTCCGGCGACCTGTTCGTCGCCGAGGACGGCGGCAACATGGAGATCTGCATCATCACGCCGGACGACGTCGTCGCCCCGTTCCTGCGGATCAGCGGCCACTCCGGTTCCGAGATCACCGGGCCGGCCTTCTCCCCCGACGGCAGCCGGCTGTACTTCTCCAGCCAGCGCGGCACCTCCGGCAGTTCCTCGGGCGGCATCACCTACGAGGTGACCGGCCCGTTCCGCGCGTAGAGGCGCTCGGCGGGGGCCGCCGACACGGCCCCCGCCACCCTTCTCCGGGCGCCGCCCAGCAGGGCGGCGCCCAGCGGCGTCAGGGTGTGCAGGACGGCGTTGCCGTGCCGCAGGGTGGCGACCAGGCCAGCCTCGCGCAGGACGCCCGCGTGCTGGCTGGCAGAGGCGAGCGACACCCCTGCCCTGCGGGCCAGTTCGCTGGTGGTGCCGCCGTCGCCGATCGCGTGCAGGACCGCCGAGCGGGTGTTGCCGACCAGCTTGGCGAGCGAGGAGCCGCCCGGCTCGTGGACGGTGGGCGCCTCGCAGTGTGTCGTCGGGTAGACGAGCACCGGCGGCAGCGTCGGGTCGCGCAGGACGACCGGGGTGCCGCGGCAGAAGTACGAGGGCTGGAGCAGCAGGCCCCTGCCGTCGAGGTGGAGGTCGCGCGCGACGGGATAGTCGGCCTCCAGGACGGGTGAGCGCCAGCGGAACATCGGCGGCAGCGAGGCGAGGAGCTCCTCCGCGCCCCCGTCGAGCAGGGCCCGGCCGCGCAGCGCGCGGTCGGCCTCGACCCGGGCGCGGATGTGCGGCCAGTACGGCTCGATCGCCGCGCGGTGGTAGCTGCGCAGGGTCCCGATGAGCCGGCTGAACGGTTCGGCACCGCCCTCGGCGAGGGCCCGCAGCGAGTGCGGCACCATACGGCCGCCGGCCCGGTCCGCGCCGAGGAGGGCCAGCTCGGGCCCGAGCCGCTCCCGGGGGGTCTCGCGGAGCGCCTGAAGGGCCTCGTCGAGGCCGTGGAGGCCCTCGGGAGGGGTCAGGAAGTCGGGGAAGTAACCGCGACTCGGAACGAGGGCGGCGAGCAGTCTCGTCTCCCCGTTGAGCCGTGGACGCGTGTCGGAACGCCATTCTCCGTAGACGACCGACCCGCGCCGGTCCCTAAGCCGATGAAAGCTGAGAATCGTTTCCCACAGAACGTCCGGCCGGGCCGCCATCCGCACCCCCGCCACATCGCTCGCGGTGAAATGAATCCGCAGCATTGAACCCCCACCTGTGCACTCGCAACCGCCCCCGTCGATGAGTATGCACATCATCACAGCACGTTACCAGGGTGTTTCAGCCACACTTGAAAAGCATCGCGGCGACCGGGGGCAAACGGAAAAGCTGTGGGGGTCGGGCAGGAAACCTTCAGGACCGAGGTGGCGTGGCGAAGACCGTGGGGGGCTTTGCGCGTCCGGCGGCGGTCGGCGAGGGTTGCGGCTCACCTGCCCGGCATGGGTAATGGGCGCGGCCACCGGGTGGGGATCCGGGGGTCGCGCCCGTCCCGTTCTTTGCGGGACCAATCGTGGAAAGTTCAATACCGAAAGTTCAACGACCAATAATTCAATCGGCCTCGATTGAACATAAACTCACATCCGGCGAACATCCCGGGGTCGCTCCGGGGTGGACGAAATACGACGGGGCGGACACCTCCGCACAAGGTGTCCGCCCCATCTCTCTTGCGACCCGGAGCCGCCGCCCATCGGTTGAGGGTCGGGGACGAGCGGCGACTCCGGTGACCTTTGCTACTGAACGTCCGGTCAGCGGCCGTCCAGCAGGGCCGAGCCGATGGCTCAGCGGCTGTCGGAGCCCTTCGCCTCCGCCGCGGCACGGCCGGCCTCCAGGCGCGCCACCGGGATCCGGAACGGCGAGCAGGAGACGTAGTCGAGTCCGACCTCGTGGAAGAAGTGCACCGACTCCGGGTCGCCACCGTGCTCGCCGCAGACGCCGAGCTTGATGTCCGGGCGGGTGGCCCGGCCGGCCTGGACGGCGCTGCGGACCAGGGCGCCCACGCCGTCCTTGTCGATGGTCTCGAACGGCGAGACACCGAAGATGCCCTTCTCCAGGTACGCGGTGAAGAAGCTGGCCTCCACGTCGTCGCGGGAGAAGCCCCACACGGTCTGGGTGAGGTCGTTGGTGCCGAAGGAGAAGAACTCGGCGGCCTCGGCGATCTGACCGGCGGTCACGGCGGCGCGCGGCAGCTCGATCATGGTGCCGAGCGCGAGCTTCAGCTCCACACCGGTCTTGGCCTGGACCTCGGCGATGACCTGCTCGGCCTCGTCGCGGACGATCTCCAGCTCCTGGACGGTGCCGACGAGCGGGATCATGATCTCGGCGCGCGGGTCGCCCTTGGCCTCGATGCGCTGGGCCGCGGCCTCGGCGATCGCCCGGACCTGCATGGTGAACAGGCCGGGGATGACCAGGCCGAGCCGGACGCCGCGCAGGCCCAGCATCGGGTTCTGCTCGTGCAGCCGGTGCACGGCCTGGAGCAGGCGCAGCTCGTTCTCGTGCGGCTCCTTTCGGGCCTCGGCGAGGGCGACGCGTACCGACAGCTCGGTGATGTCGGGCAGGAACTCGTGCAGCGGCGGGTCGAGCAGCCGGACCGTGACGGGCAGCCCGTCCATGGCCTCGAAGAGCTCGACGAAGTCCTTCTTCTGCAGCGGGAGCAGGGCCTCCAGGGCCTCGGTCCGCTCCTCGTCGGTGTCGGCGAGGATCAGCTTCTCGACCATCTCGCGGCGCTCGCCGAGGAACATGTGCTCCGTGCGGCAGAGACCGATGCCCTGGGCGCCGAAGCGGCGGGCGCGCGAGGCGTCCTCGGCGTTGTCGGCGTTGGCGCGGACGCGCAGCCGGCGGACACGGTCGGCGTAGGCCATGATCCGGTGGACGGCGGCGACCAGCTCGTCGGCGTCGTCGGCGCCGGCGTGCATCCGGCCCTCGAAGTACTCGACGACCGGGGACGGTACGACGGGTACCTCACCGAGGTACACCTTGCCGGTGGAGCCGTCGATGGAGACGACGTCGCCCTCCTCGACGACCACACCGGAGGAGGTGGTCATCCGGCGGCGCTTGGTGTCGACCTCGAGCTCCTCGGCCCCGCAGACACAGGTCTTGCCCATGCCGCGGGCGACGACGGCCGCGTGCGAGGTCTTGCCGCCGCGCGAGGTGAGGATGCCCTCGGCGGCGATCATGCCGTCCAGGTCGTCCGGGTTGGTCTCACGGCGGATGAGGATGACCTTCTCGCCGGAGCGCGACCACTTGACGGCCGTGTACGAGTCGAAGACGGCCTTGCCGACGGCCGCGCCCGGGGAGGCGGCGATGCCGCGGCCGATCTGCTCGACCTTGGCGTCCTCGTCGAACTTGGGGAACATCAGCTGGGCGAGCTGGGCGCCGTTGACGCGCTGGAGCGCCTCGGCCTCGTCGATCAGGCCCTGGTCGACGAGCTGGGTCGCGATACGGAAGGCGGCGCCGGCGGTGCGCTTGCCGACGCGGGTCTGCAGCATCCACAGCTGGCCGCGCTCGATCGTGAACTCGATGTCGCAGAGATCCTTGTAGTGCGTCTCCAGGGTCTCCATGATCTGCATCAGCTGGTCGTACGACGCCTTGTCGATCGACTCCAGCTCGGCCAGCGGCACGGTGTTGCGGATACCGGCGACGACGTCCTCGCCCTGCGCGTTCTGCAGGTAGTCGCCGTAGACTCCCTGGTGGCCGGAGGCGGGGTCGCGGGTGAAGGCGACGCCGGTGCCGGAGTCCGGGCCGAGGTTGCCGAAGACCATGGAGCAGACGTTGACGGCGGTGCCCAGGTCGTGTGGGATGCGCTCCTGGCGACGGTAGAGCTTGGCGCGGTCGGTGTTCCAGGAGTTGAAGACGGCCTCGATGGCGAGGTCCATCTGCTCGCGCGGGTCCTGCGGGAAGTCGCGGCCGGCCTCGGCCTTCACGATCTTCTTGAAGTGCTTGACGATCTTCTTCAGGTCGGCCGCGTCGAGGTCGGTGTCGACGGTGATCTTCTTGGCGGCCTTGGCCTCGTCGAGCGCCTCCTCGAAGAGCTCGCCGTCGACGCCGAGGACGGTCTTGCCGAACATCTGGATGAGGCGGCGGTACGAGTCCCAGGCGAAGCGCGCGTCGCCGGCCTGCGCGGTCAGGCCCTCGACGGACGCGTCGGAGAGGCCGATGTTCAGGACCGTGTCCATCATGCCGGGCATGGAGAACTTGGCGCCGGAACGTACCGAGACGAGCAGCGGGTCGTCGGCCTGACCGAGCTTCTTGCCCATCTTCCGCTCAAGGGCGTCCAGGTGGGCGCTGACCTCGTCGCGGAGTTCGACCGGCTCGGAGCCGCTGTCGAGGTAGACCTTGCACGCCTCGGTGGTGATCGTGAAGCCAGGGGGAACCGGGAGGCCGAGGTTGGTCATCTCGGCGAGGTTCGCACCCTTGCCACCGAGCAGGTCCTTCAGGTCCCTGTTGCCCTCGGTGAAGTCGTACACGAACTTCTGATCTTTGTTTTCCGACACGTGTCTCGACTCCTCGAGGACTCGGTGGCTGCCCTGACGGCGAGGAACATACCCAGATCGAAGGCCCCTGTGGAGGTATGCCTACCGGTCACATGGTCTTAACCACCCGTCCGCCAGCGCATCGAAAGTAACTGACGAGTAGCTTCCGCTTTCAGACTCCGAAGTCCCCTTGACTCAAACCCGAGGTTACCCGCTCACATGAGCGGCTTCTTGAGCATCTGCGTTCAACTCTTGAACACAGGAGGGATGGCACCCAGTGCCACCCCTCCACAAGTACAACACCCCGTAATCTGCTCATCTGAGCAGCACCCCTATCAAGGGTGGCGAGGATCACGCCGGACTTCGGCCCGATTTTCCACGATCCGGACCGCCGGGGGTCACCCTCCGGACGTGTCCAGCTCGGCCTCCTCGCTGACACCCGCACAGTCGTAAGGGTCCTTCAACCAGCCGTCCGGCAGCACCACGCGGTTGTTGCCCGAGGTACGGCCGCGCGGGCCGTCCGCGCCCGTCGGCCACGGCTGGTCCAGATCCAGCTCGCTCAACTGAGCGCTCAGCTCGTCCAGGGACGAGGTGATCGCCAGCTTCTTGCGCATCTCGGAACCGACCGAGAAGCCCTTCAGGTACCAGGCCACGTGCTTGCGGAAGTCGATGACACCGCGCGACTCGTCCCCGAGCCACTCGCCGAGCAGCCGCGCGTGCCGCACCATCGCGTCCGCGACCTCGCGCAGCCCTGGCTGGGCGTAGGCGCCGGTGCCCTCGAAGCCCGCCACCAGATCGGCGAAGAGCCACGGCCGCCCCAGGCAGCCGCGCCCCACGACCACGCCGTCGCAGCCGGTCTCACGCATCATCCGCAGCGCGTCGTCCGCCGACCAGATGTCGCCGTTGCCGAGCACCGGGATCTCCGGCACGTGCTCCTTGAGCCGCGCGATGGCGTCCCAGTCCGCCGTACCGCCGTAGTGCTGCGCCGCCGTCCGCCCGTGCAGGGCGATCGCGGTCACGCCCTCCTCGACCGCGATCCGGCCCGCGTCCAGATAGGTGATGTGGTCGTCGTCGATGCCCTTGCGCATCTTCATCGTGACCGGCAGGTCGCCCGCGTTCGAGACGGCCTCGTTCAGGATCGCGCGCAGCAGCGGCCGCTTGTACGGGAGGGCCGAGCCGCCGCCCTTGCGGGTCACCTTGGGGACCGGGCAGCCGAAGTTCAGGTCGATGTGGTCGGCCAGGTCCTCGTCCGCGATCATCCGCACGGCCTTGCCGACCGTCACGGGGTCGACGCCGTAGAGCTGGATCGACCGCGGCTTCTCGCTCGCGTCGAAGCGGATGAGCTGCATGGTCTTCTCGTTGCGCTCCACCAGCGCCCGCGTCGTGATCATCTCGCTCACGAACAGGCCCTTGCCGCCGCTGTACTCACGGCAGAGGGTACGGAAAGGGGCGTTGGTGATGCCGGCCATCGGCGCGAGCACCACCGGCGGCTGCACGATGTGCGGCCCGATGGCGAGAGGGGAGAACGCGGTCATTCAGCCATTGTCGCGCACCGCGGCAGTCCTGAGGCAGCCGTACGGTCCGCACATGCCCGAGCTCACATCCGCGCCGCTCGGCCCGGACGCGGGTCGTCCCGGCGACCTGCCGCATGAGCCTGCGCCTGCCGGGCGCGGTGGGCCAGGTCGAGACGCACGTGGGCCCGGGTCGCTTCCGTGACCCGGGCCCACGCCGTCGTGCCTGCTGCGGCTACTCCTGGCCGCCCGCGGTGTCCGCGGCGGCGGTCTCGGTGCCTTCGGCGCCCAGCGCGCGCTCGCGCATCTTCTTCAGCAGCTCCTGCCTCTGGTCGACCGCGGCCTTGCGGTCGGCGTTGCTGCTCTGAACGGCGCCCTGCTGGTCGCCCCGGGACAGCTTCTTGCGCTGTCCGCCGACGCCGAGCAGGTTGTTACGGCCCTTGGCCATGGGGTTCTCCCATTGATGAGAAGTGGTGAGGGGATCGTCCGGCGGGTGCGGGCGTCGAGGCCCGCCGCCGCTCTCACTCGTAGATCTGGAAGAACGAAGACATGCCGTAGACGCTACCCCGCCGCGGAGCCTCGCTCACACCGTTTTCCTCCACTCACCCTCACGAATGACAAAGATTGAAATCTGTCATCCGTCATGCCATGGTTGTCATGCGTCGCTCTCCCGACGTTCCGCGTCCCTCCCGAGGAGACACCCATGACCTCCGCCCGCACCCTCCCCGCCCGCCGCCTCGGCGCCACCGGCCCCCAGGTCTCCGCCCTCGGCCTCGGCTGCATGGGCATGTCCGCGCTGTACGGCGAGAGCGACCGCGCCGAGTCGATCGCGACCCTCCACGCCGCGCTCGACGCCGGCGTCACGCTCCTCGACACCGGCGACTTCTACGGAATGGGGCACAACGAGCTGCTGATAGCGGAAGCCCTGCGCACAGCCCCCGCGGCCACCCGCGAGAAGGCCCTGACCAGCGTGAAGTTCGGCGCCCTGCGCACGGTCGAGGGCGGCTTCACCGGCTATGACGGCCGCCCCGCAGCGGTGCGGAACTTCGCGGCGTACTCCCTGCAGCGCCTGGGCACCGACCACATCGACATCTACCGGATCGCCCGCGTCGACCCCGACGTGCCGATCGAGGAGACCGTGGGTGCGATCGCCGAGCTGGTCGAGGCCGGACACGTCCGCCACATCGGGCTCTCCGAGGTCGGCGCGGACACCCTGCGCCGGGCGGCGGCCGTCGCCCCGATCGCCGACCTCCAGATCGAGTACTCCCTGATCTCCCGGGGGATCGAGGAGAAGATCCTGCCGACCGCGCGCGAGCTGGGCATCGGCATCACGGCGTACGGCGTGCTGTCGCGCGGTCTGATCAGCGGTCACTTCACCCGTGACCGGGAGCTGACCCCAGGCGACTTCCGTGGGATGTCCCCCCGCTTCCAGGGCGACAACCTCCACCGGAACCTGGACCTGGTGGACCGGCTGAGGACTGTCGCCGAGGCCAAGGGCGTCACGGTCGCACAGACCGCCATCGCCTGGGTCCTGGCGCAGAGCGCCGTGCACGGCGCCGACATCGTGCCGCTGATCGGCGCCCGCCGCCGGGACAGGCTCACGGAGGCCCTCGGCTCGCTGGACGTCACCCTGGACGCCGCAGACCTGGCCGCGATCGAGCGGGCCGTCCCCGCGGGCGCGGCGGCCGGCGAGCGCTACCCGGCGGCCCAGACGGCCCACCTGGACAGCGAGCACTGACCCGCGCTTCGGCTGACAGGTACTGTCAGCCCATGCCCACCGAGACCCCCCTGACCGCAGAGCGCATCCTCGAAGCCACGGAGGAGGTGCTGCGGCGGTACGGCCCGGCGAAGGCGACGGTGGTCGATGTGGCCCGGGTCCTCGGCGTCAGCCACGGCAGCGTCTACCGCCACTTCCGTACGAAGGCGGCGCTGCGGGAGGCGGTGACGGCGCGCTGGCTCTCCCGTACGGAAGCCGCGCTGGCCGAGCTGACCGGGTCCACGGGCCGGCCCGCCCCGGAGAAGCTCCGCGCCTGGTTCGCCGGACTCTTCGACGCCAAGCGCCACAAGGCGGGTGACGACCCGGAGCTGTTCGCCACCTACGAGGTCCTGCTCGACGAGAACAGCGGAGTGGTCGAGGACCACCTCGGCGTCCTGGTCGACCAGGTGCGCGAGATCGTCGAGGAGGGCGTCCGGGGCGCCGAGTTCACCGCCCCCGATGCGGACAGCACGGCCCGCGCCCTCTTCGCGGCCACGGCCCGGTTCCACGATCCGGCCTACGCCCCGGAGTGGCAACGCCCCACGATCCAGGCGGAGTTCGACGCGGTGGTCGACCTCCTGCTGCGCGGTCTGCGCCCGTAGGCCGTTCCGGTCGACGCGCGAAGCCCCCGGTTCCGGTGGAACCGGGGGCTTCGGCGTATGCGATCAGGCCGTCAGCAGCCGAGGAGACGGCTGCCCAGGTAGCCCTGGATCTGGTCGAGGGAGACGCGCTCCTGCTTCATGGTGTCGCGTTCGCGCACGGTCACCGCGTTGTCGTCCAGGGTGTCGAAGTCGACGGTGACGCAGAACGGCGTACCGATCTCGTCCTGGCGGCGGTAGCGGCGGCCGATGGCGCCGGCGTCGTCGAACTCGATGTTCCAGTTCTGCCGCAGGTCGGCGGCGAGGCCCTTGGCCTTCGGCGACAGCTGCGGGTTGCGGGAGAGCGGCAGGACGGCGACCTTGACCGGCGCGATGCGCGGGTCGAGGCGCATCACGGTGCGCTTCTCCATGACGCCCTTGGCGTTCGGGGCCTCGTCCTCGTTGTACGCGTCGAGCAGGAAGGCCAGCATGGTGCGGCCGACGCCGGCGGCGGGCTCGATGACGTACGGGGTCCAGCGCTCCTGGGTCTCCTGGTCGAAGTAGAACAGGTCGTTCCCGGACGCCTTGGAGTGCGCCTTCAGGTCGTAGTCCGTGCGGTTGGCGACACCCTCGAGCTCGCCCCACTCGCTGCCGCCGAACTGGAAGCGGTACTCGATGTCGGCGGTGCGCTTCGAGTAGTGGGAGAGCTTCTCCTTCGGGTGCTCGAACCAGCGCATGTTCTCCTCACGGAGACCCAGGCCCGTGTACCAGTTCCAGCGCTGCTCCATCCAGTACTCGTGCCACTGCTCGTCCTCGCCCGGCTTGACGAAGAACTCCATCTCCATCTGCTCGAACTCGCGGGTGCGGAAGATGAAGTTGCCCGGAGTGATCTCGTTCCGGAAGGACTTGCCCATCTGCGCGATGCCGAACGGGGGCTTCTTGCGCGAGGTCTGCTGGACCTGGCCGAAGTTGGTGAAGATGCCCTGCGCGGTCTCGGGCCGCAGGTAGGCGACGGAGCCGGAGTCCTGGGTGGGGCCGAGGTGCGTGGAGAGCAGACCGGAGAACTGCTTGGGCTCGGTGAAGGTGCCCTTGTTGCCGCAGTTGGGGCAGTTCAGGTCGGTGAGGCCGTTCTCGGGGAGACGGCCGTGCTTCTCCTCGTACGCCTCCTCCAGGTGGTCGGCGCGGTAGCGCTTGTGGCAGGAGGTGCACTCGGTCAGCGGGTCGGTGAAGGTGGCGACGTGACCGGAGGCCTCCCAGACCTCGGTGGCCAGGATCACCGACGAGTCGATGCCGACGACGTCCTCGCGCGCGGTGACCATGTAACGCCACCACTGGCGCTTGATGTTCTCCTTGAGTTCGACACCCAGCGGTCCGTAGTCCCAGGCGGCACGCTGGCCACCGTAGATCTCGCTGCACGGGTAGACGAAGCCACGGCGCTTGCTCAGGCTGACGATGGTGTCGATCTTGTCGGCGGCCACGGTGCTCTCTTCATTACGACGACGAAGTGCGAATGCTTCAGGTTACCGGCGCCCGCACCCCCCGTATCAAATCGGTTCGGCCTCGCCCATCGGGAAGCGCAGCGAGGCCGGAACACGGGCGTCGACGGCGGCGATCAGATCGCCTCCCGACTTGTACCAGTCTGCCTGGATATCGATGACCGTCCCGCACTCCCCGTAGAGCACCCGCCGCCCCTCGGGAAACACCCCCAGGCCGGCCACCTGGTGCCAGCGAACGGCGTGGTGGCAGTTCGTCGTCCAGTGCGCGAGACCCTCGTCGCTCAGATACATCCGATCCGCGCGTCCGGCGGGCCCGAAGAACTTCGGCCGGTACTCGTACGCCTCGTGGAACGCGCCCCCGGAGCGGTCCGGCTCGGCCGCGAAGGGGCTGTCCGGGCCGGGGGCGCAGTGTTCCGGCAGGGTGAGCACGGCGGTCGAGTCGTACGCGGCGAGGGCGGTGCGGACGTCGGCGGGACCGAGCGACGCGAGCCGGGCCCGTACGCCCGCGACGTCGAATACCTCCAGGCCGGCGAGGTGGTCGAGGGCCGCCGTGACGAGATGGCCGTGCCGCTGGTCGTCCCCGTCGAGCCGCTCGGACCAGGCCCGTTCGGCCCGCCGCACCTCGCCCTCGGCCGGGCCGCGCTCGACCAGCTCGCGGAGCGTCGCGTCGAGCCCTTCGGCGACACCCTGGACGCCCAGCTCGTCGGTCTCGGCGACCAGCCAGAAGAGCATGCGCCCGCCGCCCACGTAACTGAAGGCGACCTCCAGACTCCCGGTCAGGTTCACCGTCACGCGTTCGTCGCTCAGGGCCCGGCCCCGGGCGATGTCCGCCGCGAGATGACCAGCGGGCGTGGCGGGTCCCTCGAAGGAGACCGTGACCTGCTCGCCGTACCCGTCGGGCCCCTCGATCCAGCAGCCGGCGACATCGGGAAGGGGCTCCACGACGGGCCGCCCGGCGCGCGGCCCGTGCGGGGGTTGCGGGAGTCGCGGGTCGAGGGCCGTCGGCGGCCGCCCGCTGAGTACGAGCACGGCGCCGTCGCGGGTGAAGCGCTCGGCGGCCCAGGCCCGGACATCGGCGGCACCGATGTGGGCCACGGCGGGGGCGGCCCAGGCGACCCTGCCGGGCCCGCGCAGCCCGTAACGGAAGCCGAGTTCGCGCTCCTGGAACCGGTCCCAGCACTCCTCGCGGAGCCGGCGGGCCTGCACCCTGCGCACGGCGACGGCGAGCCCGTCCACCGGAGGCTCGGCAAGCGCCCGGCAGAGCAGGTTCACGAACTCGGCGACCCGCTCGGGCTCGCCGGAGGCCGAGAAGCGCGTGAAGCGGTCCTCGGCGGCGCAGGCGATCTCGTCGCACGCGCGCGCGGCGTCGGCGACGGCGGCCAGGGCAAGCTGCCCGGCGAGTTCGGTGATCCCCAGGCGGGGAAGCGGCTCGTCCACGATCCCCGTACCGAACACGAGGTGGACGGCGAACTGCCCGGGGACGTCGTCCCAGTACAGAGGGATGCCGTTGATCTCTGTGCGCCGCATGGCCGCACCCTAGTGGGGCGGAACACAGGTAAGGCAATTGACAACCGTTTCCAGTTTTGTTGAAAATGAGTGTCATGAACGTACGCCGTCTGATACCCACCACCGCCGTCGCCGGAGCCGTCGCGCTCGGTCTCGTCACCCTCTCCGCCTGCTCGGGGACGTCCGGCGCCGCCGACAAGGCGAACGGCAGGCTCAGCGTGGTGGCGTCGTTCTATCCCATGCAGTACCTGGCCGAGCAGATAGGCGGCGCGCACGTCTCCGTCGAGACGCTGACCGCGCCGGGCGTCGAGCCGCACGACCTGGAGCTCAAGCCGAGGCAGATCGGCTCGCTCGGCGAGGCGGACTACATCCTCTACCTCAAGGGCGTCCAGCCCGCCGTCGACGAGGCGATCAAGCAGGCGGGCGTCACGCACACCGTCGACGCCACCACCCTCACGAAGCTCGAGGCGCACGGCACCGACGGCGGCCACGACCACGGCTCCGAGGAACACGGTCACGAGGAGGAGGGGCACGAGGAGGAGGGGCACGACGACGGCCAGGAGTCCGAGGCCGGCGCCGACCCGCACATCTGGCTGGACCCGGTGAAGTTCGCCGAGGTCGCCAAGGGGGTCGGCGCGTCCCTGGAGAAGGCCGACCCGGACCACGCCGCCGACTACAGGAAGAACACCGACGCCCTGGTGAAGAAGCTCGGCGACCTGGACACGGCGTTCGAGACCGGCCTGAGGAACACCACCACCAGGACCTTCATCACCACGCACTCCGCCTTCGGCTACCTCGCCGAGCGCTACGGCCTGGACCAGGAGGGCATCACCGGCCTCGACCCCGAGTCCGAGCCGAGCCCCGCCCGTGTCCAGGAGCTCCATTCCGTCGCGAAGCAGGAGAAGGTCTCCACCGTCTTCTTCGAGACGCTCGCCAGCGACAGGACCGCGAAGACCCTCGCGAAGGACACCGGCCTCAAGACCGACGTCCTGGACCCGCTGGAGGGAATCACGGACAGGTCCAAGGGCGATGACTACATCGAGGTCATGCAGTCCAACCTCGCCGCGCTGAAGAAGGCCCTCGGCGCGAAGTGACCCACGCAGAGCAGGAGGCACCCGTGAGCGCGCCCGTCACGCCCGTCATATCCGTCCGCGGAGCCACGGCGACCCTCGGCGCGCGCCCCGTCCTGCGCGGCGTCGACCTCGCCGTGCACCCCGGCGAGGTCGTCGCGCTGCTCGGCGCCAACGGGTCCGGCAAGTCCACCGCCGTCCGCGCGATCATCGGCCAGGTGCCGCTGACCGGCGGCGCGATCTCCCTCTTCGGCACCGAGCAGAAGCGGTTCCGGGAGTGGGCGCGCGTCGGTTACGTCCCTCAGCGCACCACCGCCGCCTCCGGCGTCCCCGCCACGATCCGCGAGGTCGTCTCCTCCGGTCGGCTCTCCCGCCGTACGTTCGGCTGGCTGACCAAGGCCGACCGGGCCGCCGTCGACCGGGCCATCGACCTCGTCGGCCTCGCCGACCGGGCCAAGGACTCGGTGAGCGCCCTCTCCGGCGGTCAGCACCAGCGCGTCCTGATCGCCCGCGCTCTCGCCTCCCGGCCCGAGCTGCTGATCATGGACGAGCCGATGGCCGGCGTCGACCTCGCCAGCCAGGAGATCCTCGCCGCCACCCTGCGCGAACAGGTCGCGGGCGGCACCAGTGTGCTGCTCGTGCTCCACGAACTGGGCCCCCTGGAGCCGCTGATCGACCGGGCCGTGGTCCTCCGCGACGGCTGTGTCGTCCACGACGGCCCGCCGCCGCAGGCCGTCGGTCAGCACGCCCTGCCCGGCCACGACCACGTCCATCCGCACGCGGCCGGTGAGCCGCTCCGTACGGGTCTGCTGACCTGAGGAAGCTGACCTGATCATGGAATTCCTCGAACCCGCCTTCATGCAGAGGGCGCTCCTCGCGGCCGTCCTCGTCGGCATCACCGCGCCCGCCGTCGGCATCTTCCTCGTGCAGCGCCGCCAGGCGCTGATGGGCGACGGCATCGGCCATGTCGCCATGACCGGTGTCGGCCTCGGCTTCCTGCTGAACAGCAGCCCGGTCTGGATGGCCACCCTGGTCGCCGTCGTCGGCGCCGTGCTGATGGAGCTGATCCGGACGTACGGGCGTACCCGCGGCGACCTCGCGCTCGCCCTGCTCTTCTACGGCGGCATGGCGGGCGGCGTCATGCTGATCCAGGTCGGCGGCGGCTCCAACGCCAACCTGCTCTCGTACCTCTTCGGCTCCCTGTCCACGGTGTCGTCCGAGGACGTCACCGCGATCGCCGTCCTCGCCGCCTTCGTCGTGCTGGTCACCGTCGGCCTGCGCCGTCAGCTCTTCGCGGTCAGCCAGGACGAGGAGTTCGCCCGCGTCACCGGCCTGCCGGTGCGCGCCCTGAACCTGCTCGTCGCGATCACGGCGGCCGTGACCGTCACGGTCGCGATGCGGGTCGTCGGCCTGCTGCTCGTCAGCGCGCTGATGGTGGTCCCGGTGGCGGCGGCGCAGCAGCTGTCCCGCTCGTTCCGCGCGACCTTCGTCCTCGCGATCGTCATCGGAACCGGCGTCACGCTGACGGGCACCGTGACGACGTACTACCAGGACCTGCCCCCGGGCTCGCTCATCGTGCTGCTCGCGATCGGCGTGTTCATCGTCCTGACGGCTCTCTCGGCACCCCTGGCCAGGCGCCGTGCCCGGGCCGCCGAGGCCGCGGCCTCGTCCTCGTCCGCCTCCGCGGCGGAGTGCGACATGGCCGTTCCGGGAACGCGGCGTCCGACGGAAGACTCCACGCTCTAGCAGCCTGGCAGAATGGCGGGGGCGACGACATCACTAGGAGGCCCCCGTGGCGACGGCAGGACCCCCCGTACGCGGCCGCTCGACCAAGCAGCGGGCCGCGGTGGCGGCGGCACTCGACGAGGTGGACGAGTTCCGCAGCGCTCAGGAACTGCACGACATGCTCAAGCACCGTGGCGACTCCGTGGGCCTCACCACGGTGTACCGCACGCTCCAGACCCTCGCGGACGCCGGCGAGGTCGACGCGCTGCGCACCAGCGAGGGCGAGACGGTCTACCGCCGCTGCTCGACCGGCGACCACCATCACCATCTCGTCTGCCGCGTCTGCGGCAAGGCGGTCGAGGTGGAGGGCCCGGCGGTGGAGCAGTGGGCGGAGGCGATCGCGTCCGAGCACGGATTCGTGAACGTGGCGCACACGGTCGAGATCTTCGGCACCTGCGCGGAGTGCGCGGCCACGTAGGTCTTCGGACGGTACGGCCAGGCAGGTCTTCGGACGGTACGGCCAGGCAGGTCTTCGGACGGTACGGCCAGTCAGGTCTTCGGGCGCGGCCAGTCAGGTCTTCATACGGCGGCCACGTCGGTCTTCGGACGGTACGGAAGGGGCCGCCCCGGAAGAACCCGGGGCGGGGACTTCCGCCCTCCGGGGGTGGGGTTTTTAGGAGGGGGGCGGGGTGGTTTTTGGGGGGGAAGGGAAGGCCCAAAACGGGAGAGATTGGGGGTGGCCCCTTCCGCCTGCCGGAGCCGGGAGCCTCGGGCCGGGTGTCAGACCCGCTTCACACGACGCTCCAGGATCGCCCGCAGCCGGTCGAGGTCCTCGGGGCCGGACACGCCCTGCTTGGGCAGCGCGGCGACGCCGACACCCGCTCTGTCGGCGGAGAGCAGGACGAAGAGCGAGGGCGTCTCGACGTACAGGGGCAGCATCGCCCACCGGCTCGTGTTCTCGCTGACGCGCGTCGTCCAGGTCACCCCGTCGTCGTCCACGACGGCCCGGACCTCCCGTTGCTTCGAGTCTCAGCGACTCTCAGTATTCCGGGCGTTTCCGTCCGGAAGGTTCGTGACGGTGTCACCAGAGCGCGAGTTGCTCGCGCCTGGTGTCCTGTCGACGATCTCTCGTTTCCGTCCCCTGGTGGGGTGTTGCGCCAGCTGCCCGCGTGCCCGTCCCCTTGCGGGTTCGGGCGGTGCGGGTCTTCTGCTTGGCTCCACGAGGCTTCGGCACCACCACGAGGGCGGGGCCCGGGTCTCCGGCCACTCCGGTACCCGTTTTACGGTTGGCCGCCGCGAGGGCGGTCAGGTTGTGGCCTGCGTTCGCGTCCCGGTCCAGGACGAGTCCGCAGGCGTCGCACTCGAAGACACGCACGCCGAGGGGCAGCTTGGCTTTCACCACACCGCAGCGGGAGCAGGTCTTCGAGGAGGCCGAGCTCGTCGGCGACGATCAGACGTCCACCGTGGCGCTGGGTCTTGTACGTGAGCTGGCGCCGCAGTTCCCCGAACGCCGCGTCGGAGATACGGCGGGACAGACGCCGGTTGCGGACCATGCCTTTCACGTTGAGGTCCTCGACCACGACGGTGCCGTACTCGGCGGGGATACGCGCGGTGGCCTGGTGGAGATGGTTCTCCCGCAGGTTCGCCACCCGGTGGTGCACACGGTT
>NZ_JBHUYJ010000080.1:0-36140 GCF_042668715.1 Streptomyces sp. NPDC057271 | reverse complement strand
CTGGTACGCCTCGTTCACCTCCGCCGTCCCTATCCAGCTGATCGCGGCGACCACCGCCCGCCTAGCCGACAACGCCCCCGCACTCCGCTACGAGGTCGACATCCCCGAGCGCAACCGCAGCGCCGCCCGAATACGCCCCGTGCCTCACCCGGTGCCGACCCCACTGGAAGTCCGACGGGCCGCAGCCGCGCTCTCGCGCTCCCACGGAGGTCGCCTCGCCAGCCGCGCCCTGGCGGCGTCCGCAACCACCAGCAGCCCCAGTGCCGCCCTGCCGGCCTGCCCCGAACACCATCGGCGGGCTGCAACGGCGCGCTCATGAACGACGACCCTTATCCACGCCTCACACCGATCAGACGTCGCCATCGAGGCTCGCCGACGGCCCACGCTCACTGGCACGGGGCGGCCCTGAACTCAGGTGAACGCGGTTCGCTCGAGCCGCCGTTAACTCAGGTCTGCCCAACGCCGCCCTCAGGCGAGTCCTCCACCGCCCGCGCCAGTTCCTCGACGCTCAACTCGACCCGTCTGCCGTCCGCCATGCGGGATCGCCCCAAGGACGACGCAACCGCGTCATCCACGGCCTCGTCGTACGTTCGCATCTCCTGCTCCGACACTCAGCCCTTCCTCCTTCCATCGGTCGCCCCGGAGACAGCTCCCGGGGCGACCGGTCCATTCCCCCCAAGCGTTCATTCGACGGCTCCGCCCCCGGCCAGTTCGCCCACGGCAGACGCCCACTCCCGAGAAGGACTGGAGACCTAGTCCTCGACCATGTCAACGTACGACCACTTCGAATAACCGCAGGTCAACGAAGGGTTTGCTACTCATGATGCTTACTGCCACCGCACCTTCCCACGCCTCCGCCGCGCCTCCTCGCTCCGTGCTCGACGACCGCGAGTGGCTGCTCGACTGCCACTGCGCGAGCCCGGTCGTCGAGCTCCTCAGGGGCCAGGGGTGGGACGTCATCTCCGACCCGTACGCCAACGTCCACTGCTCCCGCCCTGACCAGCGTGTGTACGTCGGGTTCCTCCCCGAGACCGACGAGGCGGCGCGCGGCGAGCTGTGGCACATCCAGGTCAAGGAGGTCGACGGCAAGGTGGCGTGGCGCCAGGCCTTCGGATCGAACGTTCCGGCGCAGGCTGTAGCGGGTTTCCTCGCGGCACTCATCGCCTTCCCGCACCGCTCCTGCCCCTGCCCCTGCCCCTGCTCCTGACCTACGCCGACTGTCCCTTCACCACTTCAGGAGTCTCTCTTGTCCCACGACGTCACCGTTCGCCAGCTGATCCACCAGCTCCAGGAGGTGAACCCCGATCTCCCCGCGTACTTCGCCATCAACCCGGACTGGCCCCACGCCCACCGCATCGGTAGCGTCGTTCAGATCACCGGCTCGAACGGCGCCGTCTACCTCGCCGAAGACGGCCAAGAGGGTGTCCTGCCGCCTGAGGTCCGTGCTCAGCTCGACTGGGGCAACGTGTGAACCGCCGGTGGCGCACACACCTTGCGGCAAGCGCGAATCACTCCCAGCGCTCATCCTTGGCTCTCAGCGATCTGACCCAGCACCCTATGCCCGCAGGCATGCGTGGTGCTCTCGTCCGCTCCGTGCCCCGGCACGCCACCGAGCCGACTCCCACAACCTGGGTGTCCGCCCAAGACCGCACCCCTCTACGCCCGGGCTCCGTACTGCTCCACTGGAGACACACCTCTGCCGGCGGGATGGACGTCACCGCGCGTCTCGGCCTGGCCTCGATGGATGTCACCCTCGCCACCTGGCCGAATCTTCACGGGGACTGGGCCCCGGTCGTCCACCCCACGCTGCTGGAGACCATGGGCCTACACGCCGCGCTGTCCGTGGCCATCAACGCTCTGTCCCTCGCCAACCACCTTGCTGACGTCTGACCCAATGACGCGCCTCGCACGCCGAGGGAGCTGCCCCAACCGGGCGGCCCCCCTCGGCGCGTGTGATTGCTCGTGCACCGAGGTACAGCTGCACCATGTCAGGACTGTTCGGCCCCGGGCTTCGCCCGCCAGGCAGGGCGAAGGGCCGCTGGCGTCTTCCGTATGTCAGTCGGCTGGGCGCCTCGAACGTCGGGGTGAGCGACCGTGTGGGACACACGAGGTCGCTGCCGGGGCGAGCACGTCCATGAGCCAGCGGACGATCCCTACGCCTCCTCGTCCTTCTTGACGAGGAAGGCGACCCCGAGCAGCATCATCGCGACCGGCTGCGAGAGGTGTGGGCAGCTTGGTCCACCGCTGGTCATCAAGCCGTCAAAGTCGCTTGCCCATGCTCCCCAACCCCGCCCGGTGAGTGGCTTACACATCCCCAATTGCCACGGCAGCGCCCTGTGTTGGGTATGGTGGGGCAACTGTCAGTTATCAGAGTCCTACAGCTGCGAGGATGCATGAGAGATATCACCAGGGAATACGATGCTTTTCTCATCCATCAGACTCCAGAGAGTAAGCCTCTAGTTCTTTTTGCGGCTTCCGCGGTAGAAATTGAACAGTGGGCCGGTGTTCCGGAGCGCCGGAAGCTGGCAAATGAAGAGACGGCAGGCTTTCAGCGGCAACAAGATCCCCGACGTATCGCCGAACTGATTAAGTTCTTCGGCGATCGCAATAATGTGGTTCAAAACCCGCTGCTTGGCGCCCTTCAGGACAATCAGAGAGTTCAATTCCACCCGAGTTCACCCGACTCACCCTTCGGTCGTCTCAGCATTACTTACGAGGACCACTCGTCGCTGTCGATGATGACAATGCTGAAGCGAATCGTGTCGCATCTTGAATCACGCGTAAGCGGTCTTGGGGATGACGTAGTAGACGAGGCGCGCGTGGCTTCCATTATGCGGTTGGAGAGCGTCGCCACATCGCCAGAAGATAGCGAAAATGATGATCATGAGGATGATTCAGACTCAGACATCGACGAAACGCTAGGCCTAGACGAGTCGACCATAGATGACGCTGAAGCCACTGCGTCTGTGATGCTCGCAGAGGAAACACATCTGGTTGATTTCTATACCGAGCTGCGCGCCCGTATCCGGGTACTGGAACAGCGGGGAACCGAGGACGCCGAGGAGATTCAAGGCTTCACGAAGTCCGCACTTCTTGCCTACTTGAAGCCTGTCGTTCTTGTGGATGGGCAGCATAGATTGATAGGAGCTGTCGAGTCTGCCCGTCAAAGCATTAAGAAGAGTGACGGGAAGCAAAAGATCATCGACGCGGTGAAGGGCGGATCCACCCCTGAACTAGCCGAGAAGGAGCTGATCGAAAGTCAATCTCGTAGACTTCCAGTGTCGCTGCTTATGGATGACAGCCCGAGCGAACATGTCTTTCAATTCGTGGTCGTTAACCAAAAGGCGACCCCGATGGGCAAAGCGCTACTTGGGACAATTGTGTCGACGAGCCTAAGCCGGAGCGAGCTATCGGCCGTTGCAGATCGCCTTCGACGTGCGGGAATCAAGCTGGAAGATTCTCAATCCGTTGCATACTTGACCCGCTCAGAGGACAGCCCGTTTCGGGGACTCGTTCAGACAGGAATGGCTGGCGATCGCGCCGACCTCCTACAGTGGACGGTCCTACGTGGTCTCGTTTCGATTTTCCGCGAGCTGCGAGGCGGACGTCCATTCAACCAAAAGATCGACTACGCGCGCGCCTGGAAGATGGAGTACTTTCCACAGTGCGGCCTTGTGGGTCCTGGTACAGACGAAGAGAGATTCGAGGAATGGTCTCGCCCTGATGGTCCATGGCGGGACATTTTCGTTAGGTTCTTTTCGCGGGTCCGAGACCATTTTGGCGATGCCACCGAAGTTGACACATACAACGGTTGGGGAAGTACAGCCGTAAGCAACCTCTTCAATAAAGTATCGCTTACCATCCTTGCTGCCGACTACTTTGACTTTCTATACACACAGTCGGAGTCGCTAGCAGATATGGATGATTTCGAGCGGACCCTTAGCGACTGGCTCAAGGATGGCCGGGTAAGCTCCTCATACTTCAATCGAGATTGGAAGCTTGAGAACGTCAAGAAAGATCAGTTGGCCGTAAAAAGGGTTTGGGCTCAAAATTGGCAGGAGTATCGAAAGGTGCCCGCAAGTGGGCTGCCTAGGAAGTTCAAGCCGTAGTCACCATTATGGACACTCATGGGATCAGCCAATTCTACAAGGTGCTCACGGATACGCTGCCGACTCGATGGACGGAAAGCGGACTCCGAGAGGTGGCAGGCCTCAGCGCCCCCTCGGGAATTTTGGGCAAAAATGAGTGGCTCCTAAAGGCCGACTACGCCATCACGGTGGGGCGTTGGTTCCTAGAGGGCATGGTCGACTTGGCCAGGCATGTGGAATCTGGAAGCAATATCGGCCATGTCTATGTAGAGATTTTCTCCCAGCTCCGAATGCTCGCCCAGCATGCACCCGAAGACGAAGTCGAACTGGCGGCTACTCAGCTTGCAGATTTCGCGTGGCGCGAAATAGAGGCGCGTAGAGGGATAGGGCGCGAGCGGATAAGCACTACCCTGAAGCAAGCAGTGTGGTTCAACAGTGCCCCAAATCAAAGATGCTATCTCTGCGGGTACCAGTTCACAAAGCATGCCCGAGATCTATTTCTCCGTAGAACACGAACGGAGATGACGCCTTTGACTTTGGTCGACTTCACTCGCCCAAGAGGCTTGAATGCGAGGCATCTACGTATTGAACTGGACCACAAGATCCCCGTTGCAGAGGGTGGGGCAACGGATGAGGATAACCTCTATTTGGCTTGCGGATGGTGCAACATCACCAAGAGTAAACTGTGGAGTGTTTACGATGCTAAGGCTTGGGCGGCGGGGGTTGTAAAGCATCCAGATCCTAAGATCGGCGCAGTAACACTCCCACAGCCACTATGGATCTTGCGATTGATCGCGGCCCGTGGGCGCTGTGAGGCGGCAGCAGCATGCACGGCTCGCCTGAACAATAGTGAACTCTTTGTGGCACCTTTTAGACCCGGCGGAGCACTAACGCCGACTAATCTCATGGTTGTTTGCGCTCAGCACGACCCGTGGGCTTCCAGTCGATTCATCGCGCCTTCGTTCTTGCCGAATAGGAAGTAGTCAATATCATGGGGTGGTTCGTGGGGCAGCTCCGACGCCAGGCAGGTCACCAAGGGATCCTCCGTCAAAACCAGCTCCACTAAACATGCCGCCGAAAGCTGGGGCCGTGAGCGTCCAGCTATTTGAGGGGCCGGTCAGCGCCGTGAGCCCGGCCTGCGGGTGCTGAGCGTGTCATTGCGAGCCGGTGTCTCGGCTGTCTGGGGCTTTGACGGCGGGGCCTGAGGTGAGGTTGCCCGCGGCTGAGCTTGCGTGCGGGGCAGGTCCGCGGCAGCGGGCAGCTTCCCGATACGGCGCAAGCGCCAGATGAGTACGTCCGTGACGCTGTCGGCAGTCTCCAGCTCTCGCCATTCGATCGCCTGCTGAAGCAGCTTGCCAGCCTCGTGCCCTGCTCGTTCGGCTTGGGCGAGGGTGGCGGCGAGCGCGTCCCAGCCGGGCTCGCGCCGAGCGCGGCTGGCCTGTCCTGGCAGTGCCACTTCCACAGTGTGGGCGTAGCGGTCGTGTACGGGGGCGGGGAGCCGGCGTCCCTGTTCGCGCATCGCCTTCATCGGCGTGGCGGACGCGGACTGGTAGGCGGCGCGCAGGTGCTGCGCGGCTTGTCGGGCTGCGGCGGCCTGCTGGGCGTGACCGCGGGCGGAGTGCCAGTGGATGGCGGCGATGGTGACGAGGACCATCGTGGACAGGAGCATCGCGGTGGCGCCGCCGTCCTCGCCTTTGCCGAGGGCGTTGCCGGCTCGGACGATGCCGCGCGCGGCGGTGCGGAGGGCGCGGTGGTCGGCGTGCTCGGCGCGGATGTGGGAGCGGGTGGCGCGTTCGAAGGCGCGGGCTGCCTCGGCGAGTTCCTTGCGGGTGGAGGCCGGGGCGGTCTGGGCGACGGCGTCGAGGAGTTCGCCGAAGCCGATGAGTTGTGCGGCACCGTCCTCGTCGTCGTCCCCGGCGAGTGCCGTTACAGCCTGCTCGGCTATGTGCGTGGCGTCGCGTCGTGCACGGGCGGGGCGTGCTGCCCGCAGGGCGGGGCTCGCGTCGGGGAGTGCCTCGTCGTCGGGCGGTCCGGCTGCGAGGCGCTGGCGGATCCTGGGAAGGGAGAGGTCGGGCGCAAGTCGGGAGCCGGGGAACCAGATGGGATCGCCGTCACGGTTGCGGTCGCCCGGCAGGGCGACCTTGTAGCCGAGGATGTCGCCGGAAGGCGCGAGGCGCTTGTCTAGACGGAGGCCGGCTTCGGTGAGGCGGCGGAAGAACTCTTCCTCGTCGACGGCACCGGCCAGCGCCTGGCGGACGTGCTCACGCAGCGTTTCCCGGGGCGGTTCGGTGCGGCCGGTGCGCTCCGCCTTGGCGCGTTCGGCACTGGTGGGGCGCTGGGCGGCGGTGCCGTCACCCTCGTTGAGGATCTGCAGGCCCCACTCCTTTTCGATCTTGCGGCATTCGGCCTGGGCGCGGATGCCGTCCTGGTGGCGGCGGGGGCTTCGCCCGTCTTCGCGTTTGAGCGTGGCGACGATGTGGATGTGGTCGTCGGCGTGGCGTACGGCGATCCAGCGGCACGCCTTGTCGTCGCCTTCCTCGGCGATGCCGGTGGCGTGGACGACGCGGCGGGCGACCTCGGCCCATTCGGCGTCGGTGAGGTGCCGGTCGCCGGGGGCCGTCCGGACGGGGCAGTGCCAGACGTGCTGGGCCGGGCGGCGGCCCTTCGGGAGGGCGAGGACCGGGAGGTCGAGCCGGTCGGTGAGCTGCTTGAGGGTAGCCGCCGGGTCGCGGCCGGGGTCGGGTGCGAGTTCCGGGAGCCATGCGGCGACGAGGTGCGGGTCGGTGTGCTCGTCCCGGCGGCCGGGACCGTAGAGGTAGGCGAGCAGTCCGTACGTGCGGCTGCCGGTGGAGACGTCCGGGACCACGGTGTCAGCGCCTCGCCATATCGACGGCAGCGGCCTCGACCCGGGCTGCAGCGCGCATGACGCGAGTGACCGCGTCGTCGGCGTACTCGGCCCGGCCGTCGGAGTTCAGGATGCGGGCCACCTGGTTGAGGTTGTTGCCGGCGCGGGCGAGCTGGGCACTGGCGGACATCAGTTCCTCGACGCGTCCACGTTGGTCCAACAGCCACGCCTTGGACCCGCCTTGGGCGTGGGCGACCGCGACTGCGGCGTCGGCGAGGAACCCGGCGGTCTTCAGGCCGGCGGCTTCGGCGGCGTTCTTGACGATGTCGAGTTCGTCTCGGGTCAGGCGGACGCTGCGGACTTGGTCGCGGTGCACGCTCTGGCGCAGGCGGGGGCGCGTACGCGGCGCGGAACGCGCGGCTCCTTCTCCCTCCTGCTGCGATCCGCCCTCGGTCGCAGCCCCGGAGCCGGGCGCCCCCTGGTGCCGGGCCTCCCCCGCCCCCTTGGAGGTGGGGGCATGCGCTTCCGAAACTCCTCCACAGCCCGTGGCAGCGGAGGAGTTTCGGAAGCTACAGCTTGCTCGGCCTCGTGCCGGGCAGTGGCTTTCGCCGGGGTCAGCGAGGGCGGAGGGCGGATCGGAGGGCGTCATCGGGGCAGTCCGGAGGCGTCGCGGCGTACGTCGCGCAGGACTTCGGCGACGAAGTCGAGGGCGAGGACCGGGTGGTGGAGGGTGCGGGGTGTGCTCGTGGGTATGCGTTGGACGGTCCAGGCTCCGTCGGGGCCGGGTTCGGCGTGGTGGAGGTGTCCGTACCTGCTGAGCACGGTGATCCAGGCGTCGGCTTCGGCTCGGGTGGCCGAGGTGGTGCGCATGGTGGAGGCTCCAGTGCGTGTGCGGGGCGGTAGGGAGTCGTGTGCTCGGCGGGTGCGCCGATCCGGTGGGAGACCGGGGCACCCGCCGAACGGGCTTTCCGGTCAGCCGGTCTGGGTGTCCGGAGCCTGTTCTGCCTCCGTGCGGAGGCACTGCATCAGGACGGTCAACCGGTCGTTGCCAAGGCCGTGTCCGTGACCGCGGATGGCGTCCGCGACGACCTTCCGGGTCAGGTCAGCAGCCTCGGTGACCGCCTGACGGGCGATCACGAGAAGCTGCTCGTCGGTCACGGTGGCCGGCTTACGGTCACCGCTGTCCGGACGCCCGGTGGCACCGGCAGCACCCGAAGTGGTGTCCGGACGCTTGACCAGGTCGGGGCGGGTGGCCGGTCGGGGTCTCGGGGCCGGGTGTCCGCCCCGGTCAGCGTCGCGGCCACCGTGCTCGGGCTCCGGCTCGACCAGCTTCGCCTGCTCTCCGGACAGGGTGTCCGGGGCGCGGGTCTTTGAGGTGGCCGGCTCCTTGGTGACCGTGATGCGCCCGGTGTCCGGACGGGGCAACTCGGCGGGGTGTCCGGAGGTGACCGGGACCGGGCCTCGTTCGCCCCGGGCCGGGTAGGTGTCCGGACGGTCATCGGTGACCCGCTCCGTCCGGACAGCGGAACTCTCCGCGTGCCCGGACACCCAGGCCTCGGTGGCCCGGCGGGCGATGAGGATGTACAGGTGGACGGCTCCGGCCAGGGCGAGCGGAGCCAGGGTGGACAGGACACCGACCGTGATGTCGCCGAGCCGGAGGCCCGCACCGCCCTGCTGCTGTTGGTTGAGGCGTACAGCGTGCAGGGCGTTGGCCCAGATACTCGCGGCGGTCGCTGTGCCGAACAGCGTCCACACGTAGCAGCGTGCGGCGAGCGGGGCCGTGCGCAGGACGAGGAGGGCTCGCACTCCGTAGGCGATGAATCCGTCGATGACCAGCGGGAAGACGAAGGTGAGGAGTCCGCGGACGTGGATGGCTGTGGCCATCTGCTGTAGAGCGTCGTACGAGAGGGCGCATCCCGCGCCGCCGAGGGCGACGACGGCGGCCCGGTCCCAGCGGTTGATCCGCGCCGGTATCGGCGCGACGTGGCTCACGCCGCCGTCCTGAGGTCTTCGCGGACGGGGAGGTTGGCCTTGGGCTTCTTCAGCGCGTGGGGCTGGCTCGTGGACGGCTTGTCGGCCTTCCCCTGCTGCTCGACGGCCCGGTTGCGGATCTCGCGACGGGTTCGCCGGTAGAGCTTCTCGGCGTGCTCCTCGGTGATCTTCAGCAGCCAGGCGAGCCGAGAGGTGGGGAGTTCAGACTGGTAGGCGGCCCGGACGACGGCGCGGCGCTCGGCCTTGGTGAGGTGGAGGTCGCGTCCGGCCAGGACTTCGTTGACGCGACCGTAGTCGAGGCGGTGCTCCAACTTCTTGTGGAGGAGTTCCCGCTCCTCTTCGGTCATGCCGCCCCGGATGCCGGCGCCGTCGCCGTTTTCGAGGGCGGCGTCGAGGCAGACCCTGCGGACGGGGCACTGGGCGCACAGGGCCTTGGCCTCGCGGATGCGGTCGACCTCGTCGGGCTCGGGGAAGAAGAGTTCGGGGTCGACCTGGTGGTGGGGCGTCGAGTTGCAGGCGGCCTGGTCGCGCCAGGTGTGGTCGCCGAGGGCGCGGGGCTGCGGGGTGTTGGTGCGGTGCATGGGGATGTCTCCGTATCCCCCGGTCGCGTTCGGGCAGGAACGACCAGGGGGTTGGTGCGGGCAGGAGGCGGGCCGGTGCCGGCCGCGTGGGCAGAGTCAGGCGCGGGCGGCGGCGAAGGCGCGTCGCTCGGCCGCGAGGGCTCGTCTGCGGTCGGGGCCGTCGAGGATGACCCGGTCGGTCATCTCGGTGAGCCGGGAGGCGACGCGGTCGCCGATGTGTGCCCGCAGGTCGGTCATGCCGAGGTTGGTGGTGATCAGAGTCGGGAGCATCGCGTTGTAGCGCCGGTTGATGAGCCGCATCGTGATCTCCTCGGTCCACTCGCTGTTCTTCGCCGCACCGAGGTCGTCGATGATCAGCAGCGGGCAGCGGGCCAGGTCCATCAGCTCGCGCTCGCCGTCGTGTCCGGGGCGGGGCCGGAGCTCCGCGTACAGGTCCGCTGCCGTGACCGCCTTCCAGCGCAGCCGAACCCCGGCGATCAGGAGCGAGCGGACCGCTCCGTACGCCTGGTACGTCTTGCCGGTCCCGGTGGTGCCGACGATCAGCAGCGAGCGGCCCTCGGCGAGACCCGGGGCACCCTCGGGTCCGGGGTGTCCGCCCTCGGCGACCTCGCGGACCCAGGCGGCGATGGCCGGGTGGTCGGCGACGGCGGCTCGGTAGCGGGCCGGGATACGGGCCTGCGCCGCCTGGAGGGCGGGGACGGGCTCGACCGGGTCCGTGAGCTTCGCGTTCGGGTTAATGCCCCGTGAGGTGAGGAGGTGGGTCAGGCGGCGGGCGATGCCGCCGACGGGCTGGGCGTCGTGGTCGCGCATCACAGCTCCTCGGCGTAGGCGGCGGCAGGGTCGGCAGGGTTGGCCCAGGCCCGATGGGCAGGCACGTTAGGCCGGGATTCCGGCCGGACCAAACCGGCGGCGGTGGCGTTCATGGCCTCGTGGACGAGGCTCGGCAGGGTGCTGGGGTGCAGGCCCTTGGCGCGGTGGAGGGCCAGGCCGGCGCGGAGGTGGGTGGGATCGATGCCCTCCGCGAGGAGCTTGGCGGTCTCACGGCCGAGGTGACCGAGGACGCCGCTGGGCGGGCGGTGTGCGCAGGCGGCGGTGTACTCGGCGATGAGCTGCTGAGCAGAGGCGGTCTCCGGTGCGGGGGCGCCTGCGCCCCCCGAAGGGAAAGAAGTTCCTAGATCCAGGTTCCTAGGTCCAAGATCCAGGGCGTGAGGACTCACCACAGGTTCACTGCGCACTCCGTGAGTGTTCACTGAGAACTCAGTGAATGGCTCGCGACCTGCGGTTTCGTGCTCTTCAGCGGATTCGGGGGAAGGGCGTGCGGCCTCCGTGAATCCTCCGTGAGCCTTCAGTGAGGGCTCCGGGGCGTCTCCGTGAGCCTGCGACGCATCCGCCGTCGTCCTCCCGGCGCCGTGCTTCGGGCACTCGGGGAGGCGGCTGCGGCTCGCGCGGTTGATCTTCTGGTGGCGGTACCAGGTGACGATGTGCAGGTACCGCTTGCCCTCGCCGTCCTCGTAACGGCAGACCAGATCGGCGGCTGCGAGCTGGATCAGGTCGTCCTCGACGTCGACCGGAGTGCGCCCGCCCCGGACCGCCCAGAGTTCTCCACACAGGGCTGCGGGCTGGTCGCGGACGCGACCGTGGTCGTCGGCCCGGCTGATCAGACCGAAGAAGGTCCGCTCGGCGTAGACGCTCACCTGGGCCAGGGACTCGGAGGTGAAGGTTTCGGGCTTGAAGGTTCGGATCCTCGCCATGGTCAGCGCCTCCCGTCGGCGATCGCGTACGCCCCGGCGGCGGGGCGCAGGACACCGGTGGCGAGGTCGAGGTCGTACGCCTCGCTCCAGTTCGCCTCGGGGTGGGTACGCATGACCCAGCGGGCGGCCGTCAGGCCCTGGGTCCGGTTGAGGGCGACAAGGCTCCCCCGCACGTCGTAGGCACGGGCGTGGGGACTGGGCCAGGTCCGGCCGGGTTCACGCTGCGAAACGCGGATGGTGCGAGCGCCGGGCACGATGTCCGCGAGGAGCGTGGCAAGGCGACGCCGACGGTCGCTGGTGGCAGAGTCGGGGGCCTGGGCGGACCGGGCAGGGTGCGCCCTACCGTTCCGGGACTCGGGCATGCGAGAATTCCTCACTCGTAGGTGGAGTGGGACGGCCGTTCTCGTCGAAAAGGTCAGCCGACCCGCTCCGGTTATGGATCCGCCCCCTTCGGGTGGCGGGCTCGGCGTCCGGAAGCGGCTAACTTCTGGGCGCCGGTTTCATTTCCCCTGAAGGAAGCGCGTCTGTGGCGCTCGGGGTAACTCCTACTTCTCTCCCCTGCGTTGAGCCTGGTGTCGGCGTTTCCGCCGAGGGACCAGCAACATATGCCTGCCCCTTTCGACACTCCAGCGGACAGCTGACGTTGATCCACTTCGACGCCAACTCGACACCTGCTGCCGGGTCCACGCACGTCACGGCTTCAGCCACGCCCCCACTCATCGACCTCTGACCGAAGCCGGAGGCCCCCGAGCAACCTCACGCATCGCCATTCGGCCGACACGGGCACGAAGGCACCTCAAGGTGTAGGTTGGACCCGTTGGTTTGCCAAACTGAACCTACATCGGTTTAAGCATCGGATCAACACATCGAAGTTTCATCGATTTCGACAACCAACCTGAGGGGGAGTCGCGAGATGCCCGCCCGTCACTTCGACCGCGACCGGGTCCGGACACTGCGGCGCTCCCGCGACATCACCCAGAGCGAGGTCGCCGAAGCGGTCGGTGTCGGCGGCTCCACAGTGGCCAGCTGGGAGCTGGGAACCTCGGCTCCGGACGGGGAGAAGCTGCCGGCTTTGGCGAAGTTCTTCGGGCTGCCGTTGGACGAGCTGTTCCCGCGCGGTACTGACGAGCTGCCGGACCTCGCCGATCTGCGATGCGACGCCGGCTACAGCCAATACCAGACCAAGGGCCTGATCGGGACGAAGAGTTCCGGCCCCGTCGCGAACGCCGAGCGGGGCAAGCGACGGCTAAGCGAGAAGTTCCACCGCCCCCTGGCCGACGCGTACGGAGTGACCGTGGAGGAGCTGCTGGCCGCGCAGGAGCGGTCCTTCGGCAACGAGGTCCCCGCTCTTGCCGACGCCACGCGCGTGCCGCGCTCCGTGGCCGAAAAGATCGCCTATCTCCTGGAGCACTCGTATCCGGGAGCACAGGTCGCACCGTCGGACGCGGAGATCGCCCTGGCGGTCAACGATCACGCCGGCGGGCAGGTCATCACGGAGGATGGCGTGCTCGCGCTCAGAACCGGCGCCGAGTCGGATCTCCCGCCGATCGTCGCAGAGGGACTGGCCGAGCTGTTCGCCGTCTCCCCGTTGTACTTCCAGCCTGACGACACGGTGGCCAGGCAGGTCGCCGAAGGGCTGCGGCTGCTCGCGGCTGCCCGTACGGGCGCCGTCAGACGGGTCGAGGCCCGAGGGCTGGGTCCGGAGGGACTGTCGGACGACGTCCTGGCCTTCGTCAACCAGGTCGTCGAGGAGCTTGCGAGCAGAGAGAAGCCCGGGACCGACGGCGGCCCCGGGCGATGACTGCGCGCTTCTGTTACGCGTTTACGGCGGGTTCGTAGCGCCTACCTGCCGCGATCACGGTCTTTACCGCTTTCAGGGCACTCAGGTCGGTGAGCGGGTCTCCCTCCACAACGAGGAGGTCCGCCCTGAATCGAGGGGTGAGCTGGCCAGTAACGTCGGCCAGCCCCAGGGCGCGGGCCGCCTCCGAGGTGGCCATGGCGAGGATTCGCTGGGCAGGCACGCCGAGGTGCTCGTAGAAGGCGAGGCTGGAGGGCAGCCCGTCGAAGCCGGACCGCTGCACACCGGCATCCGTGCCCGCGATCAGGCGAGCGCCGGCCTCGGCCATGCGGCGCACGGCGTCGAACATCGCCTCGGCGCGCTCGGCGCCGAAGATCTGGGGCAGCATCCGCCAGTGCGGGCTGACCGCGGGGCAGATGTGGATGCCCTTCTCGACGATCTGGGCGAGCACGTCCTCGCGGACCTCGTATCCGGTGGGCGTCATCCAGGTGCAGTGCTCGATGGTGTCCACTCCGGCCTCGACCGCGGCAACGATGCCGTCGGTGCCGTGGGCGTGCGCGGCGACCGGGAGACCGGCCTGGTGCGCCTCGTCGACGAGGGCCGCCAGCTCGTCCGGGGAGAACTGAGACTCCCAGCTCTTGGCGCCGCCCTTGGTGAGGCCACCACCGGTCTCCATGACCTTGATGACCTTGGCGCCGGCGGCGATGTTGCTCTTCACCAGGCTGCGGATCTCGTCGACGCCGGACACCTCACCCCCGAGGAACCAGCAGTGTCCTCCATGCGGCGTGACGGGCGTGGCCGCCGAGACGATGCGCGGGCCGACGGCCGCCCCCGCGGCGATCTGCTCGCCTAGGCGCAACGCGAGGCCGTTCCGGTCACCCAGGTCGCGGGCCGTCGTAACACCGATGCTCAGCAACTGTTCCGCGTGCGCCTTCATGTCGCCGAACAGGGCCTCGTCATCCTGGCTCTGGAGCGTGGCGACGGGATCCTGGCCAGCGTCGAAGCACAGGTGCACGTGGGCGTCGATCAGCCCCGGAAGCACGGTCGCGCCGGGGAACGACAGGCGCGGCTCGTCGGGCCGGGCATGACGCTGCACTTCCTCACGCGGGCCCACACAGGTAATGACTCCCTCACGGACGAGGACGGCGCCGTCGGCGATGGCGCGGGCCTCGGGGCCGGCCAGGACGCGGTCTGCGGTGATCAGCATGCTCGTATCTCTTTCGCTCGTACTGGTGGGGGTCAGCTGCTCAGGCGCAGGGCGTCGGACATGGCGAGGAGTTCTTGCACGTCGGCCTCGCGGCTCCGCTGCCGTGGGATGGCCAGCGGCCTTGCCGGGATGGGCTCGGCAGACGCGTGCTTGTGGGCGTGGACGGCATCGCGGAGTCGTCGCGCGAGGTGCTCGGCCCCGTCGTCGAAGCCTGCCGACAGGTGCGGGCCGATCTGCACCAGCCCGTCCCGGCATTCCACCAGGCGCCGGTGGTAACGGCGATGGACCCCGCGAGCCCGCCATCGGGCGCGCCAGGACAGCGAGTCGGTCGGAAGCACGAAGTGCGGGAAGGCTTCGGCCATCAGCGTCCACAGCGGTTCGAGCCGACGGTGCGCACGGCGGTGCCGGAACCACAGACGGCAGCTCGCGATCCGTGTACGCACACCTGGATACGTGATGCCGAAGACGAAGAGCAGGATCGACACCACCAGCAGCAGTGCCACCGCCGACATCAGGGCGCCGGACACGGAGCCTCCGCCCCACCGGATCGCGACGATGACCGCGCGAACTGCGCAGGCGACCGCCATGGCGGACATCCCTGCTCCGGCCATCCAGAGCCCGGTGGAGTGGGGCTTGGCGGACATGCGGGCGTAGCGGCGGGTCCAACGGGCCGCCGTCGCCAGCGCGTACATGAGGTAGAGGCCGGCGACCAGGTAGAACACGCCTGCCTGCGGGATGGTCATGTCGGTGGTCGCGAAGCTCCCCACGAACACCTCATGGGGAACGGTCACGGCCGCGCCGATGATGACCGCGGCCACCAGGACGACGAGAACACCCTCGCGGCGGGCCCGGCGCATTCCGACTCGCTCGTCTGCGGCGGAGTACAGGTAGAAGCACATCAGGAAGTACACGGTGGCCAGCAGCAGCACGTTCTGCGCCAGCTTCGCCGCCCCGTGGCCGGCGACCGTGTCGAAGCCCGAGGCCCCGCCCGGCATGGCCAGCGGGTACGAGAGCGCCGCACACACGAGGCACAGGGTGACGGACCGCAGGGGTTTGTCCTGGGGTGCCTTCGTCAGCTGGTATAGCTTCCACGCGACCGCGGCGACCAAGCCGAGGAGAAAGACGAGGGTCATCTACAGCCACCCCTGACGATCGCCGAGAGCCGCCTGCACCCGCCGCGCCGAGAGATCGTCGTTGCACTCCGCCGGCGTCACGTGGTCGAGCACTGAGGCCCACTCGCCGACGATCGTCGCGACCAGCTCGGCCTCCCGCTCCTCCTCGGTGTCGTAGGTGCACCGCTGGAGCGCGCGCTTGATCGCCCCTGTCCTGAGGCCGGGCAACAGGGCCTGCCACTGGTCCGCCGCGACGGCGGGTCCACGGTGGTCGGCCAGCATGTGCCCGACCTCGTGCAGCACGATGTGGTCCTGGTGAAGCGAGGTCGTCTCGCGTTGGAAGATGATCAGGTCGGCGGCGGGGGTCTCGAACCAGAGCCCCAACGGCCCGGGGGTCGGCAGCGGGTACGGCCGCAACTCGATGTGCCGCCCGCGGCTCCGCCCGAGCGCCTGGCACAGGTCGGGCACGCTCAGGGGCGGCCGGACGTCGAGCGACCGCAGGAGGCGGCGGACCCTCTGCTCCAGTTCGCGGCCTCCGACGCGGCCGCTGCCGTACCGCTGCCGAAGGCCGGATCGGACTCGCGCCGTGCTGTTGCCGGATCTCTCGGACGCGCTGTGCGCTGAACCAGGTTGGGCTGAACGCCACCACATGGCCGGTTACCCCTCACTCATGCTGTGTTTGCACTAGCCATCCTGCACAGGCACTTCCGCCACTCCGAGTGGCGCTAGTAGCGACCTCGGGACCACCCGTCTGTCGAGCACATCGTGGCCGTCACACTCCGTATGCGCCACAATGCCGGAGATAATTGGACACAAGACACCATTTCGCGCGCTCAAAGGGGAGTGAAGGGGTGGCAAGTGGGTGACCGAGTCCACACTTCAGAAAGTCCCATTTCAGATGATCTCGGGCAACTTCTGAGGCATTGGCGGGAACGCCTGGATCACAGGCGAATTACTGGAGTGGACGCCTCGCGGAGACGGCTGAAACCGGGACTAACCCAGGCGGAGGTTGCTCACCTCACAGGAGTCGCCGAGTCCTGGTACCGACAGCTGGAGGGCAACAGGCCGCGCCCCGTCTCAGAGGACTTTCTCCAGCGGCTCGCCATGACGTTACGACTCGACGAAGCCGAACGGGTGATCCTCTTCCAGCTGGCTCTCGGCCGGACGCCTCCGCCGACCGGCCCAATCCCCGACCCGTGCGCAGATGCGAATATGCAGGCCGTTCTGGATGCGCTCCTGCCTCACCCCGCATACCTCTCGAACCTGTGGTGGGACATCCTCGCCCACAACCAGCCGCAGGAGGACTGGTTCCCCTGGCTCCCGTACGAGCGGAACCTGATGCGTTTCGCCTTCCTCTTCCCGGAGGCGCGCGAGCAACTCGTCAACTGGCGAACAGACTGGGCCGTCCCCTTCCTCGCCCAGATCCGCTACGCCATCGCGATACACCCCAACGCCACGGAACTGACCGGTCTCCGCGACGACATCCTCGCGGGGAACAAGGAGGCCCGTGAGCTGTGGGCCGCCAATCAGGCCCAAGCACACCCGGACGGCGACATCCGTCGATTCCGGCTCCCCTATCACCAGGGCGAGGAGGTCCGAGTGCAGATCATGGCTTTCGCGCCGCTCCGCAACCAGAGCCTTCGGGCGGTGGTCCTGCTGCGGGTCTGACGCGGCCGGCCCCTCCGGCGGGGGCCTTCTTCAGCAGGCGCCCCACGGTCGACGCGATGTCCGCAGCAGATCGACCCACTTGAGGGGCCGCGCATGGTACTCGCCTACGGAGTATCCGTAGGCCGGCTTCTTCAAATGGGAGCCTGCTCATGCCCACCTCCAGCAGACTGCTCGCTGCCCTTATGAATTGGATGATCGGCGGACTTAATATGAGTAGCGACCTTCTGGGGAATTCGGCCCACTGGGTTGAGCTCGCTGGCCTACACCGTTCCCGCACGCGACTCCTCGTAGATCACTACGAGGAGCGGATCAAGAGAGCGGAGCTTCAGGCTGGGCTGCACGATGTCGAGGTGATGGCTGCGCGGTTGGCGGAGCGGTCGTACCGCTTGCCATGCCTCATCCGCAGTACCCCCGGCGGAACTCATTCGGCGTACCACGCAGCGGACGCGCCATGCGGCTGGGCCGCGGGGGCAGGCCGTGATGTCGAGTCCTTCGTCAAGGTTCCCGAGCACAAGGTGACCTGGTCCGTTCCTGGTTACGAATACAACTACGAGATCGCGCGATGCACCGCGTGCGGGTGGGAGCAAGCGGCTCAGGTGCATGGCCGACGGCTACTGGACGCTCTCTTGCCTACGAAGTAGCGGGTCCGGAAGCCGACGCCGAAGGCCGGGCGATGCATCTCGCGTCGCCCGGCCAACGAGACTCCTTCGGGTGCCACCGACCCGCGTTCGGTTGCCAGGTCAGTCCAGACCGTCAGTGGCTTCAAGGTGGGCAAGGAAGGCGGCCACGAGGCGGGGTCGGGGAGTATCAGGCACGGGTGCGTCGGGCAGGTCGGCTTCCAGACCCCACTCCGTGTTGAAGGTGATGCTGGTGCCGTCGGGAACGACGCTGTCCCACAGCCATTGAACGAACTCCGCCGCCGCCTGGGCTGTGCAGTGCTCCAGAGCGATGCCTTCGGGGGACAGCCTGGCCATGCCCTCCAGCTGCTCCTCACCGAGGGTGATGCCGAAATGCATGACGGACCCGCGGACCGGTCCTTCGTCCCCCTCGTCGATGCGGATGAACTCGTCCGGGTCCCGCTCGCGCAGCCTGGCCTCGATCAGTTCGTAGGTCAGACCCCAGGTGGAGCCCTCAGCGGGCCCGAAGATGTACATGGTCCGGAGTTCGGCCAGTTCGGACGCGTCCACGCGCTCGCTCCCTCGTCATGTGCTGCCGTTGGTCAGGGTACGTATCGGGCGTAGCCCTTGACGCCGTAGGCGGCCATCATGACGCGCCAGTAGGCCACGGAGTCCGCGTTGTTGGTGACCGTCTCGACGCCTCTCATCTCCTTGTTCCGAGGGTCGTTGAGAGCGGCGTTGTACTTCGCGAGCTCCTTGCGGTCCTTGTCGTACAGGAAGTCCTTCTTGCCGGACCGGTGGTTCGTGCGGAGTTCGTCGAGCGAGCGGTAGCACGGCTTGTTCGGGTTGTTGACGTACTTGGCCTCGATCGCCATGCCGTCACGGTTACGGAAGCCGTCGACCATCAGGGTGCTGTTGGCGCTGATGCCGAGCGGGATGGGTACCTCGTACTCGGGGTATCCGGCGACCCGCTTCTGGTAGGCGATCTCGGCGGGTTTCCCGCCGGACACGTCTCCGGCGCGCAGGGAGTTCAACCAGGTCTGGAAGTTCTGCTGCTCGGGGGCGGTGAGGGACGGGAAGCGGGGGTCCTGAGGCGTCGGTGGGGCCATCGGCTGTACGCGAGGCCCGTTCGGCGGTCGATAGACCACGGGGACCAGGAGGGGAAGCCGGATCAACGGTGCGAGGAAGGGCGGCAGCGACGGGAGAGGGAGGAAGCCGCCTCCGTCGGGTTGCGGCATGGGGACCCGGGACGCCGAGCTGTCGAGCGCCGGCGGGATGCTGCCCAGGCGGGCGATGCGCGTGTCGCCCGTGACGAGTTCGTGGAGCCCGCCGTCGTGACCCTCGCCGCCGAAGATTGGGCGCTCCCAGATGGCGAGCGGCTCGCCGATGAGCGGGTTGTCCTCTTCCGGGATCCGCTGGAGCGCGGTGCCGATATGGTCCGCGTACGCCTCGCAGGCGCTGGCGATCATCCGGCACGCGGACGGCAGGTTCGCCATCAGGGTCTCCTCCTCGCCGGCTTCGGAGGGAGGCGGGGTCTTGCCCACGAACACGGTGAAGAAGGTCTGGACCGCCTCGGCCGTCTCCCCGAGCTGCTGGGCGCTCGCGATACGCCAGGCGCTGTCGGAGTCCCAGTAGACGTCGTCGAGGATGCTCGCCGCCGAGCGCCAGGCGTTAGCTGTCTTGGTGAGCTTCTCGCGTTGCCCGTGGAAGCGGGAGCTGAGCAGGTACTGGTCGGTCCAGCTGGTCTCGCCGACGACCTCGGGCAGTTCCTCGGCGTTGTGGCTTCCACGTGGGTTGCAGTCCGGCCTGGAGGGCTGGGAGCCGATGTCGGGCGCAGTGCTCTGGCCGAGCAGGGACGCGGCGATCGCGCTCTCCTGCTTGAGGAAGTCCTCAGCGGCCTTGAGCATGGCGCCGGCTCCGTTCGCCATCACCTGATGGGCAAGGCCCGCCGCCTCGAAGACCGTCTTCACCGCCGGCTTGTACACGGCGGCGAAGGCTCGGCTGGCGTTGTCGTCTCCCGCCATCCCGCCATGAGCGCTGAGTTCGGTGAACAGCAGACCCAGCATGTCGTAGATCAGGTCCCGCAGCCGCACCATGGACCACGAAGCGTTGACGTAGTTCCCGGCTTTGTGCTGAAGATTCAAGACTCCCCCGCGCCCTCGCCTACCAGGCTGTTCGATGGACCGTACACGTTGACGGGAGGAGGAGCTCCGCCACACCGGGCACGTGGTGCATCTCTGGCCGATTCCTGCCGGAGGCGGGCTCGACCGCTGCCATCGTCGGATTCTGATGTGCTGTCAAGCTGTCGAAGCGACTCGTTTGTGCCTCACCACGTTCTGCCGTACTGGCCCTTCCAGTCGGTGAGCGAGGTGAGGGCTTTCTGGGCGCGGGCGAGCTGTCCACCGAAGGCGCCGGCGCGCAGGAGCGGCCAGGTGTCGGTGAGCTCCGTCTCGATGGCGGCGGCGAGGCCGTTGCCCTCGTAGCCCCAGGTGGCGTCGAGGAAGAACTCGCCCGCCCAGGGGTTGGCGAAGGCGGGCTTGTCGGTGTCCATGGCGATCATGGAGGCCAGGAACTCGAACCGGGCACATGCTTCGCGGTAGGCGACGTCGCTGGGCTCGACGAGCCGGAAGGGCTCGCGCAGCGTGTCCTTCACCCAGTTGCTCTGGGGGTAGAGGAACTTGTTTCCGTTCTCGGCATGGTGCATGTCGTGCAGTCCGTCGGTATTGAGGATCCGGACGGGGTTGAGGCACCAGGCCGGTCCGCGGCGGGGGTGTCCAGAGTGGGGGACGGTCCACTCCGGGCGGTAGAGGGCGGTGGCCAGCAGTTCCTCGCGGCGGCCGAGGACGGAGGCGACGCCGATCGTCCACGTGGCCAGGAGCGCCGGGAGGTGGCGCAACTCCTCCAGGTACGAGCTGGATGTGCCCGGCGTGGTGTCGCGCAGGCGGACCAGGCGTTCGACGGCGCGCTGCCATACGTGGTCGTGGGTGCCGTCGTCGTGGAAGACTCCGTTGGCCAGCAGGTGCAGCAGGATGTCGCTGTCGGCCCGATAGCCGCGGACGTTGGAACCGAAGGTGTCAGCCCACGCGGTGGACGGGACGTACACCGGCTTGTGCTCGGGCGTGCTGCGGTCGGCGATCTGTGTGACAGCCTGGTCGACGAGGTCGAACAGCTCGATGCGGCGCAGGGGGTCGGGCAGGGCTCGCTTTAGCTGCACGACGGCGACGTCCCGGGTGATGGGGGTGGTGGTCAGGCGGTCGAGGGCTTCGACACGGCGCACGAGGTCGGTGAACAGCTCGTCCGCGCTCCTGCCATCGATCACTACCGCGTCGTGCTGGGCGGTGAGGGCCCGGGCGGCGTCGCTGAACCGGCCGTACTGCGACCAGAACAAGGGGTACCGGCGTGACCGGGTTCCCTCGACGGCCCGGACGAGGGCCCTGTCCCAGTCGGCGGACCAGCCGCACACGATCAGCCCGTACTCGTCCAGCACCCGTTCCAGGAGCTCCTGGAGCTCGTCCGGGTAGGTCTCCAACTCGTCGACGGTGTTGCGCTGCTCCAGGTCGGCGTAGTCGCCATGCAGCTTGATCACAGTGACCTGGCTGTGCGCGAGCGGCTTCATGCCCTTGATCTGCTCCGGGCGGCTCACCACTTGGGGCGAGATCCCGACCTCCTGCAGCGCCCGCTCGGTGAGCCGGTCGAAGTTCGTGGTGAGGATGACGCGGATGCTGCCACGCTTGACCAGCTGGGCGATGGCCCGGTGCGCCGCGGTCGGGCCCTTGCTGTCGTCCTGGCCTTCTTCGGGTTCGAAGTACTCCGCGAGCATGGCCTGCCGGGAGGCGGGCTTCGGTGCTGCGGCGGCCAGCAGGGCGGAGTAGCCCAGGGGCTCGTTGGTGTTGGCCTCCCACCACTTCTCGGGGTCGGCCATGGCCTCGGCCCGGGCGTCGGGGTTGTCGGGGTCGCGGACGGCGGCGACCTTCCCAACGATGTCCTGCACGACCCCCCAGCCGGTCTTCACTCCCGAGGCGATCGAGATGCCGGCCCCCAGCAGCAGCGCGTATACGCCCGGGCTCGAGTGCACGTTCAGCGCCATGGCCATCGGAGGCTCGATGAGACCCCCGGCCGGGATGGCGACCGGGCCGGTCGCGTCGTCGCTTGCCACGTATGCCTCCTTATGCCGATGAATCGCCCGGCGGGCGAAAGCTCATCAGCTCTGGCAGCAGGATACCGGATTAATCGTCACTATGACGAGAAAGAGGGATCCACCTTCGACGACGTGGTGGACCCGCGTTTCGTCGAAGTGCTGGAACGGGATGCCCGAGTGCCGTCAGTGTCAATCCCGTCGGACGGGACCGGCAACGCCGGGGCCAGCACGATCCAGGCGGCCTTCGCGCCACGTTCAGTGACGCGGAACCCCCACTGCCCCTGGGCCAGCTCGTTCACGATGCGCAGGCCCCGTCCACGCTCGACGAGCAACCCGCCCACTTCCTCGGCCGGTTCGGCCCCCGACGGCGACGTGGCACCGCGATAGAGGCCCGGGGGGAGCAGAGGGTCCCCGTCGTGGATCTCGCAGACGTATCTCCCGGCGGCCGAGCGGACGTGCACCTCGTACGGACCGCACGCGTGCTCGTGCGCGTTCGCCACGAGCTCCGATACGGCCAGGACCCCGTCACTGATGACGTCCCCGGACAGGCCCAGGTCCTTGAGAACACGTCGCAGAACCGCGCGGGCTTCGCCGGTCGGGTTGAGCGTGTGGTCGGTCCAGCGGTACACGAGGCCGAGAGCGACGTACGGCGCGCTGATCATCGGGCGACGGACCTCCTGTGGGTGACAGCGATGGCCTTCCCCCGGGGCTGCGACGTGGTCGCGGAAGTGCGCCAGTACGCCGCTGAAAGGCATACGGCCGCAGGAAGCACCTGGCTTCGGGTACGCGACCCCGGAAGGATCGTGGCTCAAGCACCGGCCACGAGGCCGGTCGCGAGTCACGCGCTCAACGATGGCTGCCGGTGCCCCTGATGCTCATGGGCGTTTATGAGCGCAGGGTGCGAGCGGGCAATAGGGCGCTCCTGCGAGACCGCCGACCCGCCGCCGGCCTTCACCTCCGCCCGTCTCGTCACTGGGAGTATGAGCAGGTGAGTGCTGACGTGTTGGGACGCTGGGTGCCAGATCGTCCCGAGGATGTGGCCACGGTCTTCGCCAAGGCGGACTTCCCGTGGTGGATCGCCGGTGGCTACGCGATCGAACTCGCGGTCGGCCGCGAGCTACGCGCACACGGCGATCTCGACGTCCTCGTCCTCCGGCGCGACCAGGCCCTCGTACGTGAACTGCTGGCCGACTGGGACCTGTACGTGGCGGACCCGCCCGGCCAAGGGGAGCTTCGACCGTGGCGTCCTAAAGAGGTCCTTCGGCCGCCGCTCCACGACATCTGGTGCCGCCGCACACCCGAGGCGCCCTGGTCGGTGCAGCTCATGCTGGACGAGGCCGAGGGCACCCGGTGGGTCTCGCGGCGCACCCCGGAGATCCGGCTCCCGATCGACCGACTCGGGCGGACGAGCGAGACGGGCATCCCGTATCTCGCGCCCGAAGTGCAGCTCTTCTACAAGGCGAAGGCGCCCCGGGCGAAGGACGAGATCGACTTCGAAGCGGTGCTGCCGCTGCTCGACCCTTCCGCACGCGCCTGGCTGGCCGACGCGATCAGCGTGATCGCGCCCGGTCACCCCTGGCTCAGGCGGCTCCCGCCGGTCAGCCGAACGTGAGCAGCGGAACGTCGTAGAGGTCGGGGTTCCGAGGCCGGGTCATCGTGGGCGACGTGACCTCCACGATCAGCAGCTCGCTGAGGAACTGGACCTTGGCGCTGAGGAGGTGACTCGTCCTGCCGTCGGCCGACTGGGCCTTCAGGCCGGCGGAAACGTGGATGTGCGGGAGTATTCCGCCGGTGGCGGGGTCATGGGCGAGGGTGCCGGCGCCGAACGCCTCGACGTTGGTGACGTACGTCTTCGCCCAGACCGGTGCGTCCGGGTCCGCGAGCTTCTCGCAGGCACCCACGATCTCGGCCTCCGCGAAGGCTCCGATGAACGAGGGGATGTAGCCCTGCCGTACGCCGTTGTCCCGGCAGAAGGTGGACAGCGCCTCGAAGAAGTCCTCCCCGTGGTCGAAGGTGACGCCGAAGGTACGGCCGACGGTCAGCTCGTGAGCACGCATGCGCGGGTGTCTCCTGATGGGGTGGGATCAGCGGGCGGAGGCGGTGGTGAAGGTCTCGCGGACCGTCGCTCCGTCGGCGCCCTGGGCGAGCAGGGCCTGCAGCAGGAGCCGCGCCTGGTACGGGCCGAGGTCTCCGGCGCCGATGAGCCCGCGGCCGAGGAGGTCCTTCTCGGAGCCCGGGAAGCCGTACGTGTCGGACAGGACGGGTCCGTTGCCGATGCGGGAGGCGAGGACCACGGGGATGCGGGCCGCGAGCTTGGTGAGCCCTTCGACGAGGCGCTCCGGGACGTGGCCGACGCCGAAGGCCGCGACCACGAGTCCGTCGCAGTTGCCGTCCCACAGGTCGAGCAGGGCTCCGTCATCGCCGAGGGTGACGGTGTAGAGCCCGATGCGCGCCTCACGGTCGGGGGCGCCGACCAGCGGTCCGCGGCGCGGCAGGCCGCTCACCATCCGCACCCGGTTCTCCGCGATCCGCGCGATCGGGCCGCACGCTGGTGAGGTGAAGGCGGCGGGGCTGGTGGTGTGGGACTTGCGGACGGTCCAGGCCGAGTGGATCTCGTCGCCGAGTACGACGAGGCAGCCGGCGCCCCGGAGTACGGGGTCGGCGGCGGCTAGGACGGCGGCGTGGAGGTTGGCCGGACCGTCGGCGCCGGGCAGGGTGGGGTTGCGCATCGCGCCGGTGACGACGACCGGCTGCTCGTGGCCGTGGTAGAGGTCGAGGAGGAAGGCGGTCTCCTCGATGGTGTCGGTGCCCTGGGTGATGACGACGCCGTCGACTTCTCCGGTCTCCAGCTCCGCCGCGATCGCGGCCGACAGTGCGGTGAGGTCCTCGAAGGTCAGGGATGCGCCGGGCAGACGTCGGAAGTCCCGAACCTTGAGGCCGATGCCACTCGCGGCCAGGGCGGGTACCGCGGCGAGGAGTTCGTGCGCCGAGAGCGCCGGTACGACGCCTCCGGTGGCGGGATCGGTGGTCATGGCGATCGTGCCGCCGAGGGAGAAGACCGCCACGTTCCTGACCGACTCCGTCATATCCCCTGCTCCCCTGTCCGGACGCCGCCGAGCGCGGCCTCACGAGTGGTTCACGCAGGCTATCGGGTCGGCGCCGTCCGGGTCCGCGGAATGATCACCACTTGCTCGGCCACGAACCGGCAGGCGGCCTCCAGCCCTTCGAGGCCGAGCAACCGGCTGCGCGGCCGGGCGAGCCGCTCGGTGCCGACGGCCGACAGCTGTGCGCACCGGCGACCGAGCCAGGAGGCGTCGAGGCCGAGGTACTCCGCGGTTGCCGCGAGGCGCTGTCCGGCCTGTTCGGCCGCCGTGGCCGAGTGGTGGCTGACGTGGTCCGTCACATCGGCGAACGTCCGCAGGGCGCCCGGCCGCGCGGTGACCGCGAGGTGCGACGCCCCCTCGGTCCGTACCCATGAGGCGATGACGGCGCGGCGCCCGTGGGAGAGCGCGAAGCCGTCGGTGTGGGCGAAGCCTCCGTCATCCGTCACCCAGGTGCGGATGCCGAAGGACTCCATGAGCGCGATGGCGAGGAAGAGCAGAACGCGCTCGTACGCCGGCGAGGAGGCGACCGCCGCCTCTGGGACGCAGAACCCCCGGCCGCTGGTACCGCCCGGACGCCGGGGTGCCATTCGTTCGAGGTAGCGGTACTTGTGCCGGAAGAACAGCCAGGTGGCGGCCTCCTCACCGCGCTGTTCCCTGGTCCAGAAGACGGGTGCGTCGCCAAGGTGGTCACGGTGGCCCAGGATGTACCGGGCTGCGGTCTCCGAGCCGATGAGCATCCGGGAGACTTCGGTCAGTCCCTGGGCGGAGGCGATCGGCGCGCCTGGGGAAGCGGTGAGCGAGGCCAGCGAGGTGTGCAGGGTCTGGTCGTCGCCGAGCAGTGCCGCCTCGAATCCCGACACGGCCCACAGGATGCCGTAAGTCAGGTCGTCCAGTTCGTACGCGGCGGGGATGTCGACCGGGGCGGAGGCGGTGGCGCGTACGCCGCTCGGTCGGGCGTCGGTGACGAACTGCCGGACCGCCCCGTCCACCGTGCGGTTCGCGACGACTAGCGCGCGCATCGGCATGGTGCGCCAGGCATCCAGCTCCGGGCGGGAGTCGAGTCTCAGGCTGTCCCCGAGGAAGGAGGCCGCCGGAAGGGTCAGCACGGGAAGCGCCGTCGTCGAGACGGACCGCCCGGCGGGTAACAGAAGCTGGCCCGGCCCTTCCGGCAGCGCCGCGTATCCACGGGCTCCGGTGTCCGCCGTCCCCGGTCGACCTGCGGAGTCCGGAATGTGCGCATCGGCCGTCGGCAGGAGCCCGAGCAGCTCCTCCGGGACTCCCAGCGCATCGGTCCACTGGACGAACTGCCGTCGGTCGCGGATCTGCTTGAGGCCGCGTTCCAGTCTGCTGACCTCGGCCTGGTCGATGCTGACCATCCGCGCCACACCGGCCTGGGAGAGGCCCGTGTGCTTCCTGAACAGCTTGACGACGGTGCCGAGTTCCCATGCGGCCACGGCTCGCCGGACCGTCGGATCACGCCAGAAGGCAGGGTCGGCCCGTCGGGCGGCCGGCCCGTCCTGGCACGAGGCGCATCGTGTACCGGCGTTGAAGCGACTGAGAAGGGCACCGCAGCGCGTACACCGCCGCTGTCCGCTGTCGACCATGGTCGGCATTCTCTCTCGCTCTGCGACCGCCCGGACACGTTCCGCTGGTGGCGCTCATAAACGCTCATGAGCGTGGGCCTTCGTGGCGGCCATCGTGGTGGAGCACCACCGACCGGAGCCGCGTGCCGCGACTCCCCGGACGTGAGGATCCGACCTGTGACCTCCTTGACCCTGCCGCCCCGGCCACCCGGTTCGCCGCCGCTGGCCCATGCCTGGCAGACACTGGCGGACGGGCTGCTGACCCAGCGGCTCCATCTCCATCTCGACGAATGGCAGGCGGCCGTCGCCGAGGAGAAGGCGCTGCCGGACGTGCCGGGCGCCGATGTCTCCGTTCTGGCCCAGCGCCCGTCTCCGCTGCCGGCAGGCGACGGGTCCGCGATGGCGCTGCTGGAGGACGCCGGGCTCGGCTTCTGGTGGGAGCTGCCCCAGCGGCACGGAACGGAGTCGCGGAACCGGCGAGGGGCACTTCACCGCGCCGCCGACACCGCTGCCCAGAACCTCCTCGCGGAGCAGTCCGGGGTGGCCTGGTCCGACGCCGTGACCGCCGTCAGCTCCGCCGCCGCGTGGTGGGTGGGCTTCTTCGCGGTCATTCGCCACCGCGGGGTGCACCACATCACGCTGGAGCCGCACCCGGGCCCGCTCCATGAGCAGGCCCTGGGCACCGCGGTGGGCGTCGTGGCCCACGGCATGGCCACGCGGGTGCTGGAGGCGGCGCTGCGTGACTCCGACGACGACCCGGCCCTCCGCACCGCGTACTGCCGGGCCATCGAGGCCGGCATCTGCGCCGAGCCCGAGCTGCCCCGCCTCATCGACGAGTTGGCGGAGCTCCGGCTCGTAGACCTGGTGTCCACCACGGCCCGCTGGCGGGGTCGCTTCACCAAGTACGCCGGCGGCACGGGGGCGGGGCAGGTCGAATGAACCACCGCTATCCGTTCATCGTCATCGAGGGGCTCGACGGCACCGGCAAGACGACGCTGCGCAAGGGCCTGTTCCGGCTCTGGCAGGGGCTCTACGGCGTCACCCCGCTCTGCATGCTCACCACCAACTTCCTCGCCGCCGACCAGGCCGCCGCCATCGTCACTGGCAAGTACCAGCCGAACGCCGGGAACCGTGACGCCTACCTGTCCGCGATCGCGGCGGACAAGCGGGCCACGCTGGATCGCCTCGTGCTCCCCCAGCGGCCGGCCCGGCCCGTGATCGCGGATCGCTGGCTCCTCAGCGAGCTGGCCTTCTTCGCCGTGAAGCACGGCATGAAGGTGTCGGAGACGTACGAGGCGCTGTCCGCGCAGCTCACCGCGGCCCCGGATCTCACGCTCGTCCTGGACCTGGAGACCGACACCTCGATGAGCCGGGCGCAGGCCCGCCAGGGTGACGCCGTCCGGGCCGACTGGGACGTGCACGACGTCCAGAGCCGGGTTCGCGAAACCTACGAGGCCGTGGTCTCGAAGCCCGACGAGTTCCCGCTCCTCGGCGATGTGGTCCGCCTGGACGCCCGCCGGCCCCGGTCCGAGGTGCTGCTCGCCACCTGGGACGTACTGCGCGAACGGCAGCTGGTGCCGTCGCTCGCCGCCCGTACGGAAGGACGAGAGACCCATGGCTGACGGCACGAAGGCGATGCATCTGCGTGAGGCCCTCGACGACAGCGAGCGGAAGCACCCTCTCCTGGCGATCGGTGCGGTGAACGCGCTCGCCGCGCACGTCGCGGCGGAGGCGGGCTTCGACGCCCTGTGGGTGAGCGGTCTGGAGGTATCGGCGGCCTCCGGGCTGCCTGACGCCAACGTCCTGGGTCCCCGGGACCTGTCCGACGTAGTCGCTTCGCTCGGCCGTGTCACCGATCTGCCCGTCATCGTGGACATCGACAACGCGGGCGGTTCGGGGCGCACGGCGGAGCGGTTCGCGTACGACCTGATGCGCGCCGGAGCCGCGGCGGTGTGTGTCGAGGACAGCGCGTACCCGAAGTGCAACAGCTTCGCGGCCCACCGGGCCCAGAACCTCGCCGACCGGGACCTGCTGTGCGAGCAGGTGGGGCGCATACGGAAGGTCGCCGGCGACGGCCTCGTGGTCGTGGCCCGCACTGAGGCCCTGATCGCCGGCGAGGACATGGCCACGGCGATCGCCCGCGCCGAGGCGTACGCCGAGGCCGGAGCGGACGCGGTACTCATCCACTCCAAGGACGCGACCGGTGATCAGGCGCGGGCCATCGGAGGTGCGTGGAGGCACGGCGTACCGCTCGTCAGCGTGCCCACGGCGTTCCCCGACCTGAGCGCCGCCGAACTCGGCGAGGCCGGCTTCGGCCTCTGCATCTACGCGAACCAGCTCAGCCGTGCCGCCCTCGCGGGTATGCGCACCGCCGCCCGTCAGTTCCAGCGCGGAGGGAGTTTCCGCTCCACCGTCGCGGGGTCCCTCGCGGAGGTCGGCGACCTGATGCGCGTCGGCGAACCGGAGGCACTGTCGTGCCTCTGACAGCCGAGCTGCCTCGGATCAGCGTGTCCGTGAAGGCGGCGATCGTGCGCGACGGCGCCGTCCTGCTGCTGTCGTACGACGACGAGGCCGGGTTCCACTACAACCTTCCCGGCGGCAAGGCCCAGGTCGGCGAGGACCTGCGCGAGGCCGTGAACCGCAAGGTCGCCCAGGAGACCGGCCTCCAGGTCGTGGCCCGGCGTCTGCTGTGCGTCGTCGAGTACGTCCCCGAGTCGTGGCAGGGCGAGTTCGGAGACGTGCAGAAGGTCCAGTTCAACTTCCTCGCCGAGCAGGTGGACGACGCCGAGCCGCGCATGCCGGAACCGCCGGACCCCATCCAGGTGGGCTTCGAGTGGGTTCCGCTGGAACGTCTGGGCGACGTGTACCTGCTGCCCCGGATCAACCGGCCGCTGTCGGCGGCGTTGAGCGGGGAGCTCGCCGACCCCTTCGTGGACAGGTGGTGACCTTCATGGATCCGACGCTGAAGGATCTGCGGGAATGGCTGCTGCGGGAGCACTCAGGGACGGTCTGTACCGACCGGCTTCGCGTGGTCGCCAACGAGCTCGCTGACATGACCGCCTGCGGTCTGCCGGGAGCCGTAGTGGAACTCGGCTGCTACAGGGGTGCGATGGCCCTCTGGATCCGTTGCGTGCTCGACTCGCTGGGCGACCGCGACCGCGAGATCCACGTCTACGACTCCTTCCAGGGCATGCCCGCGCCTGGCACCGAGGACTCGGACCACCTGGCGGCGGGCGAGCTCCGGTCTTCCCCGGACGACGTGCGCGCCACGCACGCGGCCTGGGGCAGGTCGGCGCCGGTCATCCATCCGGGATGGTTCGACGAGACCCTTCCCAAGGAGCTGCCCGACGAGATCGCGTTCGCCTACCTGGACGGCGACTTCTACGACTCGACCCTCACGGGACTCACGCACTGCGTCACCCGCCTGATGCCGACGGGCGTGTTGTTCGTCGACGACTACGCAGACACGGCGGTCAATCCGCGAGCCTGGGACGGGCTCCCGGGGGTGAAGCGCGCCTGCGACGCGTACTTCGGCGCGCCTTCGCCCGTGACCGTCGTCGTCGGCGAGGGTGATCTCGCCTTCGGCCGGTACGAGAAGCCGGAGTTCCTCGGGTGAGCGCTGTCATGGTGTTACGCGGTGCGGCGGACGCGAGCGCGATCCGCCGCGCCCTGCCCGATGTCGTCGTACACGAGTTGCCGGACCTGGACTCGCCTCCGCCCGCCGACACGGCCGTGCTCGTCCTGCGTTCCGGCGTCCGTCTCGGCGAGAGGGAGCTCGACGCGCTCCCCCGCCTGCGGCACGTCGTACGGGCCGGCTCCGGCATCGACCACATCGACGTGAGCGCCCTCCGGCACCGTGGCATCGCGCTGCACCGCAACGCCGAGGCCGGCGCGGGTGCCGTGGGCGAGTGGGTCCTCGCCGCTGCCCTCTCCCTGGCACGGCGCATCCCCTTGGGGCAGCACGCGCTGCTGCTCGGTCAGCACGAGAAGCAGGCGTGCATGGGTGCGTCACTCGGCACCCTGGCCGCAGGTATATGGGGCGCGGGCCCGGTGGGGCTGGCCGCCGACTGGGCCCTCGCTCCTTTCATGGACCGGACGGCCTTCGCCGCGTGGCCGTCGAACCCTCCCGGTCTGCGGGAGTTGCCGCAGGCAGCCCTCGTGGAGCAGTCGCAGGTACACGTGATCGCTCTGCCGCTGCGTCGCACGACCGAGCAGCTCATCGGCGAGGACTTCCTGGCACGCGTCGCTCCGCAGCGGCCTCTGCTGATCTGCGCAGGGCGGCTGGAGACCCTCGACGTCGCCGCCTGCCTGCGGGCTCTGGCGGATGGGAGGCTCTCGGGCCTCGCCCTCGACCCGGTCGAGCGGGAGCACCTGCCGCTCCTCACCGGCTCCACGACGCCGCTCAACCTCCTGGCCTCGCCCCACATCGGCGCCCAGCGCTCCGACGTGCGCGGCGCGCTCGACCGATGGGCCGTCGATCTCCTCAGGGAGATCACCGCTGACGACAAGATCCTGATCGAAGGAGGGAACCGGTGAACCCATCGGCACGGCTTCGTCGGGAGATCGCCGACAGAGTCGCCCAGGCGCTGGTCGCTTCCGGCGAGGCCCGCGAGGTCTGGCTGGAGGGAGCCCTCGCCTGCGGCTTCGCCCACGCGGCGAGCGACATCGACCTGCGTGGCATCGTGGACGGCGCCCTTCCGGCGTGGGAGTCGCGCATCGTGGACGGCGTCCGCGTCGACCTCCAGGCGACGGCGCCGCAGCGGGCCGAGGAACTCCGTCACCTGCTCCGCTCCTTCGACGTGCGCCGCGACGACCTCGGATCGTTCCGCCGGGTACGCGCCTCGATGCACGACCTCATGTGTCTGCGCACCGCTCTCTCGTACGGTTCCGGACGCTGGTATCCGGTGCTCACTCACGAGGAGCACCAGGGCTACCGACGCTGGGCGGTCGCCGACCAGGCCGAGGTCGCGGCAAGTCTCGCCGAGGACCTGACCGGCCTCGTCGAAGACGGCCTGTCCGAATCGGCCGACGTCGTGTGCCGGAAGCTGGAGACCTGTCTCGCCGCGCTCGGCTGCGCGGCGGCCGGCCACCCGGTCCTGGGCGACAAGTGGCTGCCGCTGCTTGCCAGCGCTCCGTTCCATCCGCCGATCGACCCGGCCCGCCCGGAAACGTGGGAGTGGTTCCGTCCGGTTCAGCGACGCGTGACCAGAGCGCTCCTGGACTGCTGGCCCGTCGACGACACGCCGCAGAAGCCTCCCAGCCTGGGTACCCCTGACGCTGGCTGGCTGCCCCAACGGTACGCCGACGGATGGTTCCTTCGCCGTGGCGACGTCCACATCCCCATCACCGGCGGACAGCTTCTCGGGTGGCTGTCCACGGTCTCCACCGATGGCGCGTAGACCGCGCCTCTCCTCCTCGGGAGTCCTCTGATGCCCGTCGCCCGCACCGCACCCACGGACCTGGAGAGTCTCTACGCCCCGTTGCCGAGCACCGGGCCGGACACGGCGGTCTCCGTCATCCTCAAGCTCCGGGGAGAGACCTGCGACATCGACTGCCTGTACTGCTTCGAGAAGCGCAAGGAGTCACCGGGCGGCGCCCGTATCAGCGCGGCACAGGTCCACCGCCTCGGTTCGATCTTCTCCGGGCGTCCGCTCAGCGTCGAGCTCCACGGCGGGGAGCCCCTGACCGCCGGCCGGGAACGAATCGCGGAGATCCTGGACGCGCTCGCCGCACAGCCGAACGTCATCCGCGTGAGCCTCCAGACCAACGGCCTCCAGCTCGACGACGCCTGGCTGGACCTGTTCGAGCGGCACTACCCGGAGCTGGAGATCGGCATCTCCTTCGACGGGGACGCGCTCGGGAACTCGTGGCGCGTCGGCTACGACGGCCGCCCCACGCACCCCCGAGTGGTCGAAGCCCTGGAACTCCTCGGCCGTCGGGAACGCCGTGTCGGCGTCATCTGCGCCGTCACCCCGTACGTCCTCGGCCGGGCCTCCGAGGTCATGGAGCACCTCGCCTCCTTTCCCGCCGTGACGACGGTCAGCCTGGTGCCATGCTTCGACACGGCGGTCACCTGGTCGACCACAGCGGTCGGATCCCGTCCGTCGACCAGTCGGGCACTCCAGCGACGGGCCATCGGCCCCACCGGTCCAGCCTGGGCCGTCACGCCTCGTCAGTACGCCGACTTCGTGCTGGAGGCCGCCCACCACTGGGTCGGCGACGGCCTGTTCCGCCGCGTCAAGCTGGAACCCGTCGTCTCCGTCATCCGCCGACTGAGGGGTCTACAAACCCGTTCCTGTCACTTCTCCGACTTGAAGTGCGACCACGTCCTCACCCTTTACCCCGATGACCGCCTGGGAAGCTGTGACGAGCTGCCCTGGCCGCAGGCCGGCCTAGCCGCGCTCGGCGACGTACACGCCGAGGCGGTCGTGGCTGGCGCCCAAGGCAGCTCTCCCCTGCTTCAGCAGGCCCGCTCCCTGATCATGAAGTGCACGACCTGCGACTACCGCGACACCTGTGGCGCGGGCTGCCCCGCGGTCCGCCTCCGCTTCGCCGCCGTTGGCGACGAAGACGCGTACTGCGACCACCGCATGCGGCTGATCGACGGCGTCGCCGCCCTGCTCGCCCAGCCGGATCTCCCGCCCGGTGCCTCCTGTTCCAGGCTGCGCTGGCGTCCCGTCCGCCCCAACGACATGCACCACGTCTCGGCGTTCCTGGCCCGGTGGGACGACCCAGCCGTGACCCGCCCGCCCGCGCGCCTGCAGGTCAGCGCCCACGGCAACATCAACACGGTCGGCCTCCCCGGCATTCACGAGGCGGACGATCTCGACCCCCACCACCCCCAGTGGTACGAGGGCATCGAGCCCGGCGTCCGTCCGGTCGTCGACGCCCTCACCGCGGGCTGGAACACCGTCACCTATGACAGCTGCCAGGGCCACACCTACGCCGGCCTCCCCGAAACCGAGCCCCGCTTCCTCTCGGTCGGCATCCTCCCGCGCGACCGCGCCGAGTACGCGCGTACAGCGGCGCGCCTGTGCCGCGCCGCCAGCCGAGCCGAGTCCTCCCTGCCCGGGGCGTGTTCGTTGGTCCTCGGTCGCAGCGAGCTCACCTGCCGCACCACCGGCCGGGTGTATCCGACGCTCGACCTCCACCTCGTACCCGCTGCCGGCACCACGCCTGCCGAGTACTTCGAGGACCTCGCCCAGGCCGTACACGTACTCACGGAGGCCCTGGCCGAGGCCGCCTCTGCCCCGCCTTCCACCCCCTGCGCATGCGGAGGCGAGCAGTGATCCACATCGCCGAGACTCTGTCCATCCGTACCGTGGAGGGCTTCCTCAAGCCGGACGAGATCGAGCGACTCACCCTCGTCATGGACGACACGCTCGGCTCCCTCGGACGCGACCGGTACGGCACTGGCCGCCGCATTACCATCCACGAGATCCCCGGTCACTCCCCCGCCGAGGCACAGGACGTCTACGAGCCTGCCGGCCGGATCGAGATGACCGACGTCCCGCGCGAGGCGACAAACCTCCTCGACCAGGCCCTGAAGCTCCACATGCCCGCCATCACGCGCACCCTGCCGTCGGTCACCGGCCACCGGCCGTGGATCTACCTCGAATACGGTGCCGGCCAGTACATCACCCCACATGCCGACGGCATCGCCCCCGATCCCCTCACTCGTCCCCGCCAGATCGCCGCCGCAACGGTCACGCTCACAGACATCCACGAGACGGGCGGCGCGTTCTACGTGGAGACGACGGGCAGCGACTCCGTCTGGACCGCCGACGAGGCGCCGACCGGGTCGGGTTACGCCCAGGGGATGCGCTTCGCACACGACGGGACGGACATGTCCTCCCCCTGGTTCCGCACCATGCCCCGCACCCGATGGATCGTCGCACCCGCTCCCGGAACGCTCGTGGCCTTCGGCAGCCAGCTCGTCCACGGCACCGAACCGGTCCGCGCCGGCCGCGTTCGCAAGTTCCTCACGCTCTTCGTCTCCGAGTAGGAGGCTTCGCCGCCATGACCGGCCCCCGCGGCCCGCCCCACAGCCACCCTCCCCCAACCCACGGCCCCGACCAGAGGAGAGAGCGAGCAGTGGCAGAAGACAAGAAGTTCGACGAGTTCCTGGAGGCAGTCGCGTCCCTGCGCGACAGCGACCCCGTGCGCACCACCGCGCACACCTCCAACGCGGCCACCGAGACCTGGCTGGCCACCACGGTGCAGCCCGACGCCGCTGAGCCCACCACCGAGTCCTGACCCGCCACGGGGCCGGGCTCGTCCCGGTCCGGCCCCGTTCCACCCCGGAGCCCCAGATGAGCGCTCTCTCCCCGGAAGCCCTGGTCGCCCTCGGCGGCATCGCCGACCACCAGCGCCTACGGACCAGCCATATCGCCTCTGTACTCGGCAACCGCCTCGGCTCGTCCGCCCTCGACTACGCCGTCGCCCACCACCTGCTCGAAGGTGCCGAACACGCCGCACGCGCCCGGGACGCGGACCGCCTCGACTGGTACCGAAATGCGACGGTGCGAGACCTGACCCACCTTTCGACCGGCCCGCACCTCGTGCTCAGCCCACGCCCCGCGGCCCTGCTCCGCTCGGAGATCTCCGAAACCGCGTACTACCTCGTCGGCCCCGACACCAGCCCTGCTCTACCCGAGGCCCATGGCCTCGTTCGTGCCGCCCTCGCCTCCGCGACCGAGCACGGCTTCGGCACTCTGCTCACCCAGCACGCCCCCGTCATCTGCCTGCTCAACCGCCGCCGACTCGACGAGACCCTCCACAGCTGGGCCATCACCCGCCTCCCGGGCACCGTCTTCACCGACTACACCAACCATCCCGAGGTCCTGGCCCGCGACATGATCCACGAGTCCGCCCACAACTGGCTCAACGACGCCCTGACCGCGCACGGAGTGCACCTCCCTGCCGACGTCACGTTCTTCTCCCCTTGGCGAGGCGCCCAGCGCCCCGTCTACGGTTTCCTGCACGCCTGCTGGGCCTTCTCCCTCACCGTGCTGTACGCACGGCAGGCCCGCTACGCCGCCACGGCCCCTGTGGTTCCCTTCCTTGACGCCCACCTGCGCCATCAGGAGCGGCAGTTCGCCTCTGTGTCTAACTCGCTGACGGAAGCGCTTTCCTACGTCTCCGCCGAGGTGGTCCGTGATCACGTCAGCCACGCCGTATGCAGGGCCGTTCAACCCGCTTAGCATCGGCGGGCTCTTGTCGGTTTGGGGCCCGTCTTTTCGACGGCGTGTTTTGGCCCCACTGGAACTCATCCTCGACGTGCAGGCTGCCCAAGCTCAGCCGAGCGCTACGAGATTTCCGCAGAAGCCGACGACCACCCCGACGAGCAACACAGCAGGACCCCAGTAGCTAACCGTTACCGACTGCAAGCCGCCTTCCAGGTACTCGCGGACCTCCATGAGCTGAGTCTGCACGGACCGCCGCGTGGCATCGAGGTCACCTTGCAGCCTAGTCTCCAGCCGCGCCGTTACTTCCTGGTCTCGACGGTCAAGCTCCTCGGGAAGGCTGCGCTTCCACTTCTCCAAGTCCCCTACGCGCCGTGGGTCTGTCAATCGAACGGTGTAACGCGGGTGGTTGGGGTTACTGACGAGCTGCGGAGAGCCGGCCGTCGAAGGTGATGTCGAAGGCGTTCAGAG
>NZ_JBHUYJ010000079.1:34752-36300 GCF_042668715.1 Streptomyces sp. NPDC057271 | reverse complement strand
ACAACCGCTCACCCGCAGGCACCCTGACCTGCCCCACCCTCGCCACACCACAACCAACGAGCGCAGGACATTTAAGTCACCGGCATTGGGCCTAGTCGGCCGGACCAGGGCCTGAACCAAGCCGCCGCGGCAGGCCGAAACGGCGCGGGCAGGCACGGGCGCGGGAGCGGGCCCAGTCGGGGGGACTGGCTCAGGCGCGGGAGCGGGCTCAGGCGCGGGCGCGGGAGCGGGCCCCGGCACGGGCCCCGGCGCGGGAGCGGGCTCCGGCGCGGGAGCGGGCCCAGTCGGGGGGCGCGGGAGCGGGCACGGGGCCCGGGCAGCTGCCGCCCTGGCCGGTCTCCGTGAAGCCCCGACCGCCGGCCGGGACGTCGGGGCACCGGTTGCGCCGGCCGCGGGCCGCGGCCGCACCGGCGACGTGTCCGTCCGGCGGTTCAGCCGTCCAGGGTGCGGATGCCGCGGGTGATCTCCTCCATCAGGGAGAGCGGGGGGCCGTCGGGGCCCGCGTCGAACGCGTACCGGATGACGACCATGGAGTCGGGGCCCGTCGTGGCGGGAAGGGCCAGGGACTGGACCCATCCACCGGGCCCGTCCCCTGTGACGACCCGCCAGCGCACCAGGTACCCGTCGCGGTCGGCGACCCTGACGGGCTCCGCCTTGACCTCCTCGTGCGAGGTGATGCGGCCATAGGGCTCCAGCCCCAACTCGTTGGTGCCGTAGAGCGCGGAAGCCGCCTCCGCGATGTCCCTGCGCGCCATGGCCTCGGGGGTGGACGCGCCCTCGGCCGGGAGGGGACGCGAGGAGACCCGGCCGTGGCGGCAGAAGATGGGATCTCCGGGGCATGTGAACGGCCCCTTGGTGTTGATCCAGAGGGACCCGTCGAATGACGTGTGAGCCTCTTCCCAGCCGCTCGGGACCGGCAGGCTGATGCCGCTGAGCTGGTCCGCCAGCTCCGTCGGTTCCGCCTTCCCGTCGTCCGGTTCCGTCTTCCCGCCGCCTTCCCCACCGGAGCCCTGGGACGGCGCCGGAGGCGGCAGGGTCAGCGGAGTGCCGCCACCGCCGTCGCCTCCTCCGAGCAGCAGCGCTCCCGTGACGCAGGCCGCGACGACGGCGGCCGCGACGACGGCCAACAGGGCCGGTCGCCGGCGGAGCCCGCCGATGCCACCGCCCCCGGGGGCAGGTGCACCGGGGGGCGGGGGCGGTACCGCGGCCCGGGACTGCGCCGACTGCGGGGGCACGGCGGCGGGGTCCACGGCTGGGGAGGTGTGCTCCGTCCAGGCCGTACCGTCCCACCAGCGCAGCTGCCCGGGTGTCGAACTGTCGGGGTACCAGCCGGGCTGGGTGATCATGCTCATCCGGTCATCGTAGGACTCGGCCTGACGGGGCGAGGTGGCGGGAGCAGGGGGATCAGCGCCACGCTCACGGCCCGGACACCGAGGGACGCCGTGGCGGGGGGGGGGGAGGGGGCGGAACCTGCCCCCCCCACCCCCGTTTTGTTTCCATCCCTTCGACCCCCCCTCACACAGGACGCCACCATACCCCCCCACCCCC
>NZ_JBHUYJ010000079.1:0-34742 GCF_042668715.1 Streptomyces sp. NPDC057271 | reverse complement strand
GCCTCGCCCTCCGCCACCGGCGCGTGCTGAACGTCCTGGACATCCTGAAGACCCCGGGTGCCCGGGACCCCCGACGCCCTCGCACGGACCCACGGACCGGCGCCCTCGCACGGACCGCCGGACCGCCGGACCGCCGGACCGCCGGATCGCCGGTCGCCCGGATCGCCGGAGAGGAGACTCCTCCACCGCTCAGGTGAAATCGTCCGACTCCTGGCCCGGTCCCAGGCCGTTCCGCCCGTCCCCCGCGCCTTCCGTGGCCCACTGGGGGAAGACCATCGCGGCGGCCGGACCCGGGCCTCGGGCCGAGCCGGACCCGCCGACCTGATCCCCTGAAGGGAGCCGGAGCCGTATGAAGAGCGCCGACCTGCTGCTGGACGCGTTCGGGCGCGTCCAGGAGGCCGTGCACGGGGCCGTCGAAGGACTGTCGGAGGACGAGCTGGCGGAGCGGATCGACGAGGACGCGAACTCGATCGCCTGGCTGGTCTGGCATCTGACCCGTATCCAGGACGACCACGTCGCGGGTGTGTTCGGTACCGAGCAGGTCTGGACGGAGGACGACTGGAAGGCCCGATTCGGCCTGCCCTTCCCCGCGCGCGCCACCGGTTACGGCCACTCCAGCAGCCAGGTCGCCAAGGTCAGGGTTCCGGCGGAACTGCTGCTCGGCTACTACGACGCGGTGCACGCACGGTCCCTGGAGCACCTCGGCACCCTGACGAACGCGGACCTCGACCGCGTCGTGGACGACGCCTGGGACCCGCCGGTCACGCTGGGCGTGCGCCTGGTGAGCGTGATCGCGGAGGACAACCAGCACGCGGGGCAGGCCGCGTACGTGCGGGGGGTGGTGGAGCGGCGGGAAGGGGTGTGAAGCCCTGTCGGCGCGGATTGCTATCCTCCGTCGATCAGATCACGTGAGGCGATGATCCGGATGGGGGGAAACCTCCGGCTGCCTCCGTTGCTTCCGACCGCCGGTGCTCCCACCGTTCGTCGCGCCGTGCGGTCGCCTCAGGGGAGGGCACCCGTCCATGCGCCACCAGTCTCATGCCGCACGCCGCAGACTCACCGTCTCGGTCGCCGTCGCGCTCGCCACGACTCTGGGTGCCGGCCCGGCGGTCGCCGCCGACTCGGCGCCGGAGGCCGCACCGGCCACCGCCACCGCCACCGCCACCGCCACCGCCACCGCCACCGCCACCGCCACCGCCACCGCCACCGCCACCGCCACCGCCACCAGCGGACAGCAGCAGGCGGCGGTCCCGTTCCCCAAGGACGCCGACCTCTGGAGCGCGGGCAGGACCGGCTTCCTCACGTGGGCGAGGGACGGCCATCCCATTCCGGCCAGCTGGACCCGGTACGCGGACGGGTCGACGACCGACGTCACGGCGCCCTTCACCTTCGGCTCGCGCGACTCCGACGTGGTGGTCCGGCAGAGTGGCTCCTTCGTCACCCTCCGGGACATGGCGACGGACACGCAGGTCCTCTCCGTCGATCTGAGCACCCTCGGCGGCAACGCCCGGTTCGCCGGGGCCGTCCGCTCGACGCTCCTCGTCGGCTCGACGGACCCGGCGACCGGCCGTGAGAGTCTCCGCCTGGTCGACAAGGGCGAAGGCACCGCCCCCGCCCAGCGCACGGTGACCGGCCTTCCGGCGAACACCTCCTCGGCCTTCGTCGTGGGTGCGGCAGGCGGACACGCGCTGCTGTCGATCCGTACGGGAGGAGCCCAAGCGTCCCACTGGGCCCTGGTCGACCTCGCGACGGCGGCGGTCACCGAGACCCGCGAGATGGTCCGGGTCAACGGGACGCCCACGCTCTCCTCGACCCACGTCGCGTGGGTCGAGCAGACCGACGTCCAGATGAAGACGCTCGTCGTCCTCGACCGCGCGACCCGCGCCGTCCAGCGCATCCCGCTGGGCGCGTCGGGCGACCTCACGATCGGCCTCGTCGGCGACTACGTCGTCTACGCGCAGCCCGACGGTCTCCTGGAGCGCAACCCCAGCCCGATGTACGCGCTCACCGCGCGCGACCTGAAGACGGGGTCCACCCACAAGCTCCTCGACACCGTGAAGACCCTCCTCGCCGGCCCGGACGGCACGCTGACCGTCCAGGGGGGCACGCTGGCGGGCGGCGAGGGGCTGTACCGGATAGCCGCCGGGGCCGACGGCGCGCTCGTCGTCACGCAGGTCGCCACGAGCGGTGAGTCCACGAAGGTGACGCTGCTGGGCCACAGCATCCCCGCGACGATCGACCTGAGCGGTAACGGCGGCCGGGCGCGGCTGGAGTGGCGGCTCTCGCGCATCAACGTGACCATGACCGTCACCCTGCGCAACACCCGTACCGGCGAGACGCGGACGGATGACGTCCATCCCCTCTCCGTCAGCTACGAGGACCCGCATCGCGCCTTCTACGACTGGGCGGGCGACGTGCCCTGGAACGGCACGCCCGACCTCTGGAGCGGGGCGACCGCGGGTCCGTACACCTGGCAGATCGACGCCAAGCCGCTGAACGGCATCGGCCCGAACCTGCGCGCCTCCGGCACGTTCACCGTCACCCGCCCGCCGGCGCCGCACGACTACGACGGCGACGGCTCCCCCGACGTGCTCACGCGGGACACGGCGGGACGGCTGTGGATGGGCGACACGTTCTACCGTTCCGAGCTCAGCCAGCTCGACCAGCCCCCCGTCGAACTCGTCGGCGGCGGCTGGCAGGTCTACGACCGGATCGAGGCCACCGGCAACCTCGGCGGGATGGCGGTCGGAGACCTCGTCGCCCGCGACAGGGCAGGCGTCCTCTGGCTCTACCTCGGCAAGGGCGACGGCACCTTCACCGCCCGAATCCGGGTCGGCGGCGGCTGGAACACGTACACCCACCTCGCCGGCGGCAGCGACCTGACCGGCGACGGACGCCCCGACCTCGTCGCCACCGACAAGGCCGGCGGCCTCTACCTCTACAAGGCCACCGGGAACCACAAGGCCCCCTTCGCACCCCGCAAGAAGATCGGCCACGGCTGGGGCATCTACAACCAGCTCACCGCCACCGGCAACATCGCCGGAGCCACCGCCGGAGACCTCCTCGCCCGCGACAAGGCCGGCACCCTCTGGCTCTACCTCGGCAAGGGCGACGGCACCTTCGCCTCCCGCATCCGGATCGGCGGCGGCTGGAACACCTACACCCACCTCGTCGGCATCGGCGACGCCAACCGCGACGGACGCCCCGACCTGTACGCGGTGAACACGGCGGAGCCCCATGGCCCGGTCCTCTACAAGGGGACGGGCGACTGGCGCACGCCCTTCAAGCCGCGCGAGCAGATCGGCGTGGTCTTCGACGGCACCGAGCGCCGGTACGACCACTTCGCCTGATCGACGCCTCCGTCGCCGACCCGCCTCGCAGGGAGAGACCTTGAGTTCCGCACGCTCCACCCGCCGTCTCGCCGCGGCGATCACGGCCGCCCTCGCCATGACGGCGGGCACTCCGGCAGCCGGACCGGCCGTCGCCGCTCCGGTCTCCGAGGGACCGGTTCTGCCCGCCTCGGGGACGGACCAGCAGGACGTCATCGCGTTCCCCAAGAGCGCCACCATCGTTTTTGCGGGCCGGACAGGGTTCCTGACGCAGGCGTGGTACTCCAACGAGATCCGATGGACGCGATTCTCGGACGGTTCCTCGACCGTGCTCCCCGGCATGCGGGTCGTCGGCGTTCCCGGTACGGACCGCCTCGTTGCCGACCACGGTTGGCGGGGCATCGTGCTGACGGACATGGCCACGGGATCGGACGTCGTGGTGGTCCCGCCCGAGACGGTGGGCTATCCCGAGGGACGGGCCATCGGAGCCGCCGCTTCCACCATTCTCTCCTCGGTCGGCGACGGGTCCCTCCGGCTGTACAGCATGATCGACGGCGCGGTGAAGCGGAGGTCGGTGACCGGACTGCCTCCGGACGCCATCCTCATCACCGGCCGGGACGGCACGGAGCCCGGGACGGCGAACGTGACCTACGCGACCGGAACGGCGGACAGGCACGAGGCCGTGGTGGACCTCGCGACCGCTACGGTCGTCGGGGTCCGCGCTCTCGCGGCACCCGGTCCGGACGCGGTGATCGACGACTCCGCCGAGTCGGACACGCACAGGGCCTGGGCGCAGAGGTCCCTCGTGTCCGGCGACACGACGCTGGTCGTGTCGGACCGGCAGACGGGCGCGACGCAGCGCTTCCCGCTCGGAAGCCTGAGCTCCCCCGCTGTCGGCCTCGCCGGTGACTGGGTGACGTACGCGGAGAAGGGAGGGTACGGGCCGGAGCCCAAGTACGCCCTGACCGCCCGTTCCCTCAAGGACGGATCCACGCGCAAGCTCCTGGATCACGTCGCGTCCGAGGTCATGGCCCCCGACGGCACACAACTGGTACGCGGTGGCACGGTCGCCCAGGGCGAGGGGCTGTACCGGATCGCGCCCGGCGTGGACGGTGCTCCGATCGCCACCCTCGTCGCAACCACCGGAGAGCCGACCAAGGTCACGCTGGTGCGGCACAGCATCCCGAGCGTGATCGATCTCGACCGCAACGGCGGGATGGTCGACCTGGACTGGGAACTGTCCCGGGTCGACGTGGAGATGACCGTCACCCTGCGCCACACACGGACGGGGACGACGGAGACGGCGTACCTGTACCCCAGCCAGGACGAACTCGTCAGGGAACGCATCGCCCGCCTCCCGTGGGGCCCCTACGTCTACAACGGCGACTACACCTGGGAGATCAGCGCCCGGCCCCTGAACGGCATCGGACCGGTGCTGAAGGAGTCCGGCACGTTCAGGGTCGTCCGCAAGACCGCCCCGCACGACTTCAACGACAACGGCACCCCCGACGTGCTCCTGCGCGACGGCGCGGGCAAGCTGTGGCGCAGCGACACGAACTACGCCCCGGGCGGCGACCAGTTGCGGGGTCGGCCCAGGCTCGTCGGCTCCGGCTGGCAGGTCTACGACCGGATCGAGGCCACCGGCAACCTCGGGGGGATGTCCGTCGGAGACCTCGTCGCCCGCGACAAGGCGGGCGTGCTGTGGCTCTACCTCGGAAGGGGCGACGGCACCTTCACCGCCCGTACGAAGATCGGCGCGGGCTGGAACACCTACACCCAGCTCGCCGCCGGCAGTGACCTGACGGGCGACGGCCGACCCGATCTCGTCGCCACCGACAAGGCCGGAGACCTGTGGCTCTACCAGGCGACCGGCAGCCACACTTCGCCCTTCTCCGCACGGAAGAAGATCGGCCACGGCTGGGGCATCTACAACCAGCTCACCGCGACCGGCAACATCGCCGGAGGCCCCGCCGGAGACCTCCTCGCCCGCGACAAGGCGGGCGTGCTGTGGCTCTACCTCGGCAAAGGCGACGGCACCTTCGCCGCCCGCACGAAGATCGGCGCAGGCTGGAACACGTACACCCACCTCGTCGGCACCGGCGACGCCAACCGGGACGGGCGTCCTGACCTCCTCGCGTACAACGCCGAGAGCTCGTACCTCTACAAGGGCACGGGCGACTGGCGCGCCCCCTTCAAGGCGCGGGAGATCGCGGTCGTTGAAGAACCCGGAGACGTGTACAACCTTCTGTCGTGATCAAGGGTCTGACCGGGCGCGTCACCCGTGGTGCGCCTGGTCGCTTGAGAGGAACCTGCATTGATCCACGCTCGTCCCGCCCGTCGCCGGCTCGTCGTCGCCGTCGTCACCGTGCTCGCCGTCACCGCCGGCGGCGGCGCGCTGGCCGCTCCGGCGGTCGCCGCGCCGGCCTCCGAAGCCACAGCGACGACGGGTTCGGCGGCCGCACAGGACGTCATCTCGTTCCCGCGCGGCGACAAGCTCTCCGGTGTCACCGCGTCCGGTTTCTTGACCCACGCCTCCGCGTCGTTCGATCGGCGCTGGGTACCGGCGGACGGGTCCGCTCCGAAGAACCTGCCGTCGAACTTCCCCCTGCAGGGCACCGGCTCCGGGAACCTCGTCGGCATGCGCGTGGGCGATGATGCCAAGCTCGTGGACATCTCCGACGGCCGCCAGCTGACGAGCGTCTTCCTCGGCCCGCGCGAGGTCCTCCGGGAGTACGCGGGCGCTGCCGGCCAGGCCCTCTTCACCACCTCCGGCAACGCGACCGGGGGCCGGGATCTCCACATCCACACCGGGGGCGGCGCGGACGAGCCGGTGACCGGCCTCCCCGCGGGTGCCACGGGCATGTCCGTCAAGGCGGGCACGGCCCACCACGGCCTGCTGACGTACTCCACCGGCACGGGGACGGCGACCAAGCGGTTCCTCGGCCTCGTCGACCTCGCCACCGGCGCCGTGACCGAGACGTACGCACCCGCCACGTCCGACGTGACCGGCGACGTCGCCGTGTCGGCGACGCACGTCGCCTGGGTCGAGTACACGGCACAGTACGCGGCGACGATCGTCGTGGTCGACCGTTCGAACGGTCGGAAGCAGACCGTCCGGCTCGGCGACGAGTGGGCGTACAAGATCGAGCTCGGCCTGGTCGGCGACTGGCTGACCTACGGCAGGCTCGACGGTCTCAGCAACGGCGACCCGAGCGCCCTGAACGCGCTGACCGCCCGCAACCTGACGGACGGAAAGACCACCCGCAAGCTCCTCGACCACCTGACCTCGGCCGCCGCCGCCCCCGACGGCACCCAGGTCGTGCGCGGCGGCACGCTCGCGCAGGGCGAGGGTCTCTACCGGATCGCGCCCGGAGCCGACGGCGTCCCGGCCGCCACCTTCGTGGCGAGCACCGGCGAACCGACCAAGCTCACGCTCGTCGAGCACAACATCCCGAGCACGATCGACCTCGACGCCAACGGCGGCCGGGTTCCGCTCGTATGGAACCTGTCTCGGGGCCAGGCGGAGGTGACGTTCACGCTGCGGCACACCCGGACCGGGAAGACGACCGTCGGGTACCTCTACGACCAGCCGGACACGCCGACGTACGCGTTCGAATGGGCAGGCGATCTCGACTGGGCCCGCAGCGCCTACAACGGCGACTACACCTGGCAGATCAGCGCCCGGCCGCTCAACGGCATCGGGCCGACCCTGACCTCCTCCGGCACCTTCAAGGTCGTCCGGAAGCCCGCGCCGCACGACTACACCGACAACGGCTCGCCGGACGTCCTCCTGCGGGACTCGTCGGGCCGGCTGATCCGCCTCGACTCCTTCTACTCCCCATACGCGAACTCCGGCCAGCTGGTGGAGGCGGAGAGCAAGGTCATCGGCTCGGGCTGGAACATCTACGACCAGATCGAGGCCGTGGGCGACATCGGGGGCGCGTCCACGGGTGACATCGTCGCCCGCGACAAGGCCGGCGTCCTCTGGCACTACCTCGGCAAGGGCGACGGCACCTTCACCGCGCGGACGAGGATCGGCGCAGGCTGGGGCGTCTACAACAAGATCACCGGCGGCAGCGACCTCAACGGCGACGGGAAGCCCGACCTGCTCGCCACCGACGCGGGCGGCGGCCTCTACCTCTACAAGGGCACCGGCAACCGGAGCGCCCCGTTCGCCGCCCGTGTCAAGGTCGGCACCGGCTGGGGGATCTACAACCAGATCACCGCCGTCGGCAACATCGCCGGCGGAGCCGCCGGAGACCTCGTCGCCCGCGACAAGGCCGGCGTGCTCTGGCTCTACCTCGGCAGGGGCGACGGCACCTTCGCCGCCCGTACGAAGATCGGCGCCGGCTGGAACGCGTACACCCACCTCGTCGGCGTCGGCGACGCGAACCGCGACGGCCGCCCCGACCTGTACGCGTACACCGCCGGTGACCGCTGGAGCATCGGCAGCGGCTACCTGTACAAGGGCACGGGCAGCTGGAGCGCCCCCTTCCGCGGGAGGGAACTCACCGGCGTGGACGGCCCGGCAACGGACAACCCCGCGGTCGCCTGACCGACCCCCCGCGGCGGGCCGACCGCCGTACAACCTTCTGCCGTGATCAAGGCTCTGACCGGGTGCGCAACCCCTGGTGAGCCCCCGTCACTTGAGAGGAACCGTCTTGATCCACGCTCGTCCCGACCGTCGCCGGCTCGTCGTCGCCGCCGTCGTCACCGTGCTCGCCGTCACCGCCGGCGGCGGCGCGCTGGCCGCTCCGGCGGTCGCCGCGCCCGTCGCAGACGGCGCGATCGCGGAAGCGGCGGCCACGGACGTCGGTTCGTTCCCGGCCAAGAGCACCATCTACGGCGCGGGCGCCACGGGCCACCTGACCCGCACCGCGGGCCCGCCCATAGGCGAGAGCACCACCCCCACCTACACCCACTACTGGCTGCCGTCGGACGGCTCGCCCGCGACGGAGCTGAACTGGTACTACCAGTACACGAGTACCGGTTCGGGGGACATCATCGCCACCGGCTGGGCCGACGGAGCCGCGCTGTACGACATGGCGGCCGACGGAGCGACCATCAAGTCGATCTCCTTCGGAACCGGCCGCACCTACGCGGGCGCCGCGGGCCGGGCCCTCTTCAGCACGCTGCTCAACGACAACGGTGACCGGCTCATCCACATGCACAGCGCCACCGGCTCGTGGTCGGGCAGGATGACCACCGGCCTTCCGGGCACCGCCACCGACGTCAAGGTCAAGCCCGGCACGGCCGCGCACGCCCTGGTGACCTACACCACCGGCACGGGTGCGGACACGAAGAAGCACATCGGCCTGCTCGACCTGGCCACCAACGCGATCACGGAGACGTACGAGCTGCCCGCGGCGGCCACGATCGGCAAGAGCAACCTCGCCGTCTCCGCCACGCACGTCGCCTGGGTCGAGTACGGCGAGTTCAACCACGGGCACGACACGACCGTCGTGGCTGTCGACCGCTCCACCGGCACGCGCCGGGAGGCGAAGGTCGGCACCGCGTGGCGGTCGGACATCGAGGTCGGCCTGGTGGGCGACTGGGTGACGTACGGCTCGCGGACGGGCCTCACCCACATCGAGACGCACACGCTCACCCACCTGACCGCGCGCAGCCTCAAGGACGGCACCACCCGTAAGCTCCTCGATCACACTCTCACCGCCGCCGTCGCGCCCGACGGCGCCCAGATGGTGCGTGGCGGTACGGTCGAACAGGGCGAGGGCGTCTACCGGATCGCGCCTGGTGCCGACGGCGCCCCGACCGCCACGCTCGTCGCGAGCAGCGGCGAGTCCACCAAGGTCGCCCTGCTCGGCCACAAGGTCCCCGCCGCGATCGACCTCGACGCCAACGGCGGCAAGGCGCCACTGGAGTTCACCCTCTCCCGGTACAACGTGCGGGGCACGGTGACGCTCCGGCACGTGGCGACCGGCAAGGTGGACGTCACGGGCTTCGTCCAGCCCGAGAACGGTGTCGTGCGCTTCGACTGGAAGGCCAATCTCCGCAACGAGGTCTACGGCATCGAGAGCGCCCTCCCCGGCGCCTACACCTGGGAGATCAGCGCCGAGCCGATGAACGCCATCGGGCCGACGCTGAAGGAGACGGGCGCGTTCACGGCCACCCGCAAGGCCGCCCCGCACGACTTCGACGGCAACGGCTCCCCCGATGTGCTCGTGCGCGACACCGCGGGCAGGCTGTGGCGTACCGACACCCACTACGACGCCACCAACAAGCAGCTGCGCCCGGCGGAGCAGACACTCGTCGGCAGCGGCTGGAACATGTTCAACCAGATCGAGGCCGCGGGGAACATCGCCGGCGGTCAGGCCGGTGACCTGGTCGCCCGCGACACCACCGGTGTCCTCTACCACTACCTCGGCAAGGGCGACGGCACCTTCACCGCCCGTACCAAGATCGGCGGCGGCTGGCAGATCTACAACAAGATCGCCGCCGGCTCCGACCTCAACGGCGACGGCCGCCCGGATCTCCTCGCCACCGACAACGCCGGTGCGCTCTGGTACTACAAGGGCACCGGCAGCGCGAGCGCGCCCTACGCCTCTCGCGTGAAGATCGGCGGCGGCTGGCAGATCTACAACCAGCTCACCGCCGTCGGCAACATCGCCGGAGGCGCCGCAGGCGACCTCGTCGCCCGCGACACCTCCGGTGTCCTCTGGCTCTACCAGGGCCGGGGCGACGGCACCTTCGCGCCGCGTACGCGGATCGGCGGCGGCTGGAACGCGTACACGCACCTCGTCGGCATCGGCGACGCGAACCGCGACGGCCGCCCCGACATGTACGCGTACGGCACCAAGGGCACGTACCTGTACAAGGGCACCGGCAGCGCGACCGCTCCCTTCGCGGCGAAGGAGTGGGCCGACGTGCCCCACGGCATGCGGCTGACGCACACCTCGGTCGTGTGACGAGAGCGACACCGCACCGCTGACGGTCATGCGCACAACCCTCCCTCGCGATCACGAGTCTGACCGGGCGTGGCGCATCGTGCGCCCGGTCTCTCTGGGGGAGGACCTCACGTGTTCCACGTACGAGCCGCAGCTCGTCATCGCCTCACCGCCGCCGTCACCACCGTCCTCGCGGTCACGGCGGGTACGGCCCTGACCACGGCCGCCCACGCGAACGCGGCACCCACGGCACCCACCGGCGTCGTCCGGGCGGCCTCCGCCGCACCCGCCGACGCACAGGACGCCGTCATCTCCATTCCCGCGACCTCGCGGATCGTCGGCGCCGGCCAGAGCGGCTTCCTGGCCGCCGAGGCCACCGACACGGGGCCCGTGTTCCGCTGGACGAGCACGTCCACCGGCACGACCACGGAGCTGCCCGCGCGGTACAGCGGTTACTACGCCGGTGGTACCGACACCATCGCCACCAAGGAAGACACCAAGACCCGCTACCTACTCCACGACATGGCGTCGCCGGGCAGCTCCCCGACGGTCGTCGAGCAGCCGGACACGCGTCTCTCGTGGAAGGGGCTCGTCGGCAGGACGCTCGCCTTCTCGTCCTGGGACTCGAACACCGAGCAGGGCGAACTCCGCCTCATCCGTGCGGGCATCCACGAGGACTCCGACCGGAAGGTGAAGGGCCTCCCGGCGAACTTCCGGTTCCAGAGCATGGAGCCCGTGTCCGCGACCACGATGTTCGTCCGCTACTTCGTGGACGATCCCGACGCCCGCCGCTTCCACCTCGCCGTCGTGGACGTCGACACCGCCTCCGTCGTGGAGAAGCGCGAAGTCGGCCCGGCCGGAAGCTCCGTCGACACGGCGGTCTCCGCGAACCGTCTCGCCTGGGTGGAAGGCGCGTCGACGGCGAAGAACGAACTGAAGTACGCCGACCGCGGTGGGGAGGGCAGTGCTCCGGCGGCCAAGGCGGTCGACCTGGGCAACGCGCTGCGCGCACACGTCAGCATCCTGGGCGACTGGCTGGCCTACACCCCCGTGCCGTACGCGCAGTCCTCCCAGTACGACAGCGATCGCTACGCGTTCACCGCGCTCAACGTCGTCGACAAGCGGACGGTGACACTGCTCGACCACGCGACAACCGCCGTCCCCACCCCCGACGGCGCCCTTCTGGTGCGCGGCGGAACCCTCGCCCAGGGCGAGGGCATCTACCGCGTCGCGCTCGGGGCCGACGGCACGCCCACAGCCACGCTCGTCGCGAGCACCGGCATTCCCACCGCGCTCAAGCTGCTCAGGACGGACGTTCCCGCGGTCGTCGACCTGGACGAGAACGACGGCTCGGCGACGCTGAGCTGGACCCTCTCCCGATACAACGCCAAGGGGACCGTGACGCTGCGTCACAACCGTACGGGGCAGACCGCACAGCGCACGTTCGGCGGCGTGTCGGCCTCCCACGGCACCAGGGTCATCGACTTCGCCTGGAGCGGGCTTCTCTCCGACCCCGGAGGCCTCTCTTCCTTCGCGCCGGCCGGCGACTACACCTGGGAGTTCGACGCCACGCCGCACAACGGCATCGGCCCGGACCTCAAGGAGTCCGGCACCTTCGAGGTCACCCGCACGACCGGCCTGCACGACTACACGGACAACAGCAGCCCGGACCTCCTCTCCCGTGACGACTCGGGCGTCCTGTGGCGCGACGACTCGGTCAAGGTGGCGTCCGCGCCGTATCCGTACTCGACGGGCCGGGCACGGATCGGCGGCGGCTGGCAGATCTACGACCAGCTGGAGGCCGTCGGGAACATCGCCGGCAGCCCGGCCGGCGACCTCGTCGCCCGGGACAAGGACGGCATGCTCTGGCTCTATCAGGGCAAGGGCGACGGCAACTTCGCCGCCCGGACGAAGATCGGCGGCGGCTGGCAGATCTACAACAAGATCACCGGCGGCAGTGACCTCGACGGCGACGGGAAGTCCGACCTCCTCGCCACCGACGCCGCCGGCGACCTGTGGTTCTACGAGGGCACGGGCAGCACGAGCGCGCCGTTTGCACCCCGCAAGAAGATCGGCTGGGGCTGGGGGATCTACAACCAGCTCACCGCCACCGGCGACATCGCCGGCAGCCCGGCCGGAGACCTCGTCGCCCGCGACACGTCCGGTGTCCTCTGGCTGTACGAGGGCAAGGGCGACGGCACCTACGCGCCGCGTACGAGGATCGGCGGAGGGTGGGGTGTGTTCACCCATCTCGTCGGCATCGGCGACGCCGACCGCGACGGCCGCAACGACCTGTACGCGGTCGGAGGGTCGGGCTCCAGGTTCTACGCGGGCACCGGCGACACGGCTGCCCCGTTCAAGCCCGCCGTCAACGGCAGCCTGCTCTGGGACTCGGCACCGGTCGACTCGGTGTTCTAGCCGCCCGGATGTGAGCGTCAGAACGCGAAGACGGCTCCCGTCTTCGCGTTCAGCTCGCACGCGTTGCCGAACTCCTTCTTCCAGCCGACCGGGACGTTGTCGAAGGTGCCCTGCGCCTCCGCCTCCACCGGTTCGTAGATCATCGGACACATCATCTCGGTGGGCCCCTCCAGTCTGTCGAAGTCCCCGCCCGCGTCGCCCAAGGCCCTGCACGCGATCTCGGCCTGCGGGTGGTTGCCGCCGGTGGGGCCGCACCCGAGGTAGACCTCCTTCACGTCGCCGGTCGCGCCGGAGGTGATCGTGAGGAAGATCCGGGTGGGCGGGGTCGGCGCGGCGTCCGCCGCGCTCGCGAGGCCGAGGCCCGCGACGGTGGCCGTGGCCACGGCGAGGGGAAGGGTGCTCTTCATGCCCCGGGCAACGAGGCGCGCCGACCCCGGTCACTAAGCTCCACCCACATGACCGGGAAGTTCATCCTCTTCGACGTCGACGGCACGCTCATGGACGCCGTCGCCAACCAGCGCCGCGTCTGGCACGCCTGGGCGGACCGTCACGGGCTCGACGGGGAGGAGGTGTACGCGGTCGCGCTCTGTACCCGGCCCGTCGAGACCTTCGCCGCCGTCGCGCCAGGCCTCGACCCCGACGCGTGTCTGGCGCTGCTGCACGAGCTGGAGGACGCGGACGTACGGACGGGTACGTACTCCGCCTTCGCGGGCGCGGCCGAGCTTCTCGCCGCTCTCCGTCCCGGCTCCTGGGCGCTCGTGACCTCCAACTACGAGCACCGGGTCCGTGGCCGTTTCGAAAGAACCGGCCTTCCGCTCCCGCACCTCGTCGTGGACGCCGCCTCCGTCGCCGAGGGCAAGCCGTCCCCGGCGCCCTACCTGCTGGCGGCCGAGATGCTCGGAGCCTCGCCCGCCGACTGTCTGGTGATCGAGGACGCTCCGTCCGGCGTCCGCTCGGGTCTCGACGCAGGCATGACGGTGTGGACGGTCAACGCCCCCGGGCCGACCGCCGGTGCGCACCGCCACTTCGCCACCCTCGCCGAGGCGGCTCCCGAGATCCTGGCCTCCTCCCTCCGCGCACCGCTCTCTTGATCGTCTTCGGGGTCGCACCCTAGGCTCTCGTGCCCATGGAACGGGGAGAGCGGGGCCAGGGGCGGCGGGGACGGCTCCACAGGGCGGTCAGGCATCGTGTGACCGGGGCTGTGGCAGCGGGCTTGGCGGGGTTGGCCGTTCTGGCCTCGGTGTTCGTCGTACTGCCGGGTGTGGTGGTCGGCCACGATCTGGCCGGGGCGAGCGTCGCGGCGCAGGATCGGCTGAAGGCGGTGAACGATGTCCGTACGGCGCTGCTCCAGGTGATCGGCGGTCTCGTCCTGCTCTTCGGGGCCTACGCCACGTGGCGCCAACTGCGGGTGAGCCAGGCGGGTCTGCGCGCCACGCAGGAGGGGTACGTGACCGACCGGTTCAGCCGGGCGGTGGACCAGCTCGGCAGCGACAAACCGGATGTCCGTATCGGCGGCCTGCACGCCCTGTGGCGAATCGCGGAGCAGTCCTCCCGCGACCGGGACGCCGTCATCTCCATCCAGGCCGCCTATCTGCGCACCCACCTGCCCTGGCCGCCCTCGGCACCGGAGTCGCCGGCACCGGACGTGCACATCAACGACATAGCCCCGCTGGAGACCCGCACGCCCGACTCCCAGGTGGCGCTGACGGCGCTCGGCGTCCTGTGCCGGAACCGGGAGCAGTCCTGGGTCAATCTCAGCAACACCGACCTGCGCCGGGCGGACTGTGACGGGCTGTGGTTTCCCGAGGTCAACCTCGACCGCGCCGCGATGGAGGCGGGGAGTCTCTACCGCGTCAATCTGACCCAGGCGTCCCTGGTCTCGGTCAACCTGCGGCACGCGGATCTCACGACCGGGGTTCTCCGGCGCGCTCGCTGCATCCTGGCCGACATGCGGGGCGCGAAGCTGGTCGAGACCGATCTGTGTGACGCCGACTTCACCGAGACCGATCTGCGCGAGGCGAACCTGCGCAAGGCCGACGCCCGCGGCGCGGTCCTCCGCCGTGCCGACCTCCGCCTGGCGGATCTGCGCGGCGCCGACCTGAGCTCCGCCGACCTGGCGGAGGCTCGGCTGACCGGGGCTCTCGCCAGCGAGCGCACGCGCTGGCCCGCCGGCTTCGACCATGCGGCCGCCGGCGTCGTGGACGTCGAGGACCCGGGCCCCGAGCCCTCGCCCCTGCTCCAGCCACCGGGGGTGACGTGGCAGGCACCGCCGCTGCGGTCCATGGCGTGAGCAAGGCCCTCCCGGCCTTGTCCGCCGCACGACGGCGGAGCCCAACTGTCGTCCTTGTTCCGTGACTTGACGGATCGTACGGTTCCGTGGATAGCTCGGCTATCCTGCCGCCATGCAGGGGGAGCTGGAAGACGACTCGTACATGACCGGTAGCGGAGCCACGCCGTTGGAGTCGGGGGATCCCCGGCGGATCGGCGCGTTCAGGCTGCTCGGGGTCCTGGGGTCCGGCGGCATGGGGCGGGTCTATCTCGGCGCCGTGCCCGGGAAGTTCGCGGCGGTCAAGCGGGTGCTTCCCGTGCTCGCCGAGGACCCGGACTTCCTGAACCACTTCGGACACGAGCTCGACAACCTGGCGCGACTGCCGGGCGGGGCGAGCGTGAAGCTGCTGGCGAGCGACCGTACGGCGAGACCGCCGTGGTTCGCGACCGAGTACGTCCCGGGGATCACCCTCGACGAGGCGCTCAGGCTCCACGGCGGCCCGCTGCCCGTCCCCGCCCTGTGGCGGCTTCTCCGGGAGGCGGCGGCCGGCCTCAAGGCCGTGCACGCCGCCGACATGGTGCACCGCGACCTCAAGCCGTCCAACGTCATGCTGACGCCCGACGGCCTGTCCCTCATCGACTTCGGCGTGGCGCGCGCGGCCGACCAGAGCCGGCTGACCCGTACCGGCATGGTCGTCGGGACGCCCGCGTACATGGCGCCCGAACAGGCCGTCGCCGAGCGCGAACTGACGGGCGCGGCCGATGTCTTCGGGCTCGGCGGTCTGCTGCTGTACGCGGGGACCGGGCGTCCGCCGTTCGGAGACGGTTCCGGGCCGGGCCTGCTCTACCGCGTCGTCCACGGGGAACCCGACTTCGGGCGGCTCCTGGAGAGCGCCCCCGCCCTGGCGCATCTCGTGCGGGCCTGCCTCGCCAAGGACCCCGCGGCCCGGCCGACCGCCGCGCAGGTCGTCGAACTCGCGGACGGCTATGTGGAGGACACCCCGTGGCCGGCGGCCGTCATGGCGCGGGTCGAGGCGCGGGCCGCGTTCGCCGCGGCGGCACCGACGGCCGAGCAGCTCGCGGACCTCGAAGAGGAAGCGGAACCCGGGGATAGCGGGCAGGCCGTGGACATCGGGACGGTGGCGCTCGTCTCGCGGGGCCCCGAGGAGCCCGCGACGGCGGGGCCCGACGCGGCCGCGGCCACCGGACCCGACGCCACGGGCCGGCCACGGGAGCGGCGAAATCGATTCTTCATGTTCGCCGTACCGGTCGTCGTGACCACCGGCACCACCCTCACCTTCACTCTCGGCCCGTACGAGATCGGCCGCCAGGGCGCGGGCCCCGACTCCTCGGCGGCACGGCCCTCCGCCACCTCGTCGCAGCCCGCGCCCGGCAACCCCGCGCCGACGACCGCGACCCCGTCCTCCTCCGCGTCACCCTCCTCCTCGGCCTCGGGATCGCCCTCGGGCCCACCGCCCGGCCCCGGTACGGACGGCGCCGCGGCCGGCGGTGCGGCGGCCGGCGGTGGCGGCGCCGTGCCCGGCGGCGGGGGTGGGGGCTCGGCGTCCGGGGGTGGTTCGGGTGGTTCCAGCCCCTCGGGAGACGGTGGGGGCTCCACCCCGTCCACGCCGAGGACCACACGGCCGGCGCCCCCGCCCTCCGGCGGCGGCAGCGCACCCTCGGGGACGTACTGGCTGGAGAACGCCGCCAACGGCGAGTGCGTGGGCGAGTACAACCCGGGGTACGGCATCTTCGCCAACACCTACGAGTGCGGTGCCGTGCCCAACAACAGCGGCACCATGTCGTACTCCTGGACCTACTCGGCGGGTGCGAACGGCACCTTCCGGCTGGTGAACAAGAAGACCGGGCGCTGCCTCCAGTCGGGCGGGAACCCCGGCGGCGTCGGCGTCGCCACCTGCAACGGCTCCAGCAAGCAGGCGTGGAAGATCCATGCCACGACGCCCGCCGGCCGGACGATCATGAACGTGAGCAACGAGGAGTGCATGACGGTCGGGCCGCCGTTCCTGACCACGTACGCCTGCGACTCGGGCAGCCGCGCCCAGCTCTGGCGGAACATCTCAGCACTCTGACGGCGGCCCGAACACCGGCACCCTCAGCTCCCCCTCCGCCCGGAACGTGACCTCCAGATCCATCCCGATCCGGAGGTCCGTCTCCGTCACGCCGACGACCTCGGTCATCATCCGGGGGCCCTCCGCCAGGTCGACCACCGCCGCCACGTAGGGCACGCGCTCACCGAAGGGCGGGAGGTCGTTGCGGTGGACGACGGACCAGGTGTAGAGCGTGACCCGGCCGCTCGCCCGCTCCCACGTCACGTCCTCGCTCCAGCAGTGCGGGCAGAACTCGCGCGGGTAGTGGTGCGCCCGGCCGCACGCTCCGCAGCGCCTGAGCAGCAGGCGGCCCTCCCCCGCCGCCTGCCAGTACGGGCGGGTGAAGGCGTCGACGTCGGGGTCGGCGGCCGTCATCAGAAGAGTCCGATCGCGTGGTCGAGGGACCAGGTCTGCCAGGACATGGCGAAGAGGGCGACGAGCGAGATGAGGGCCATCATGGCGTTCTGCCCCTGCTCGGCCCAGTCGTGGATCATCAGACCGAGGTAGAGAAGGTTGAGGAGCAGGCCGCCGGCCAGGGCGATCGGGGTGAGGAAGCCGAAGGTGAGGCCGAGGCCCAGGGCCAGTTCGGCGTAGACCACGACGTACGCCGTCAGCTTCGCGCGGGGGGCGACGACCGACTCGAAGCCCCGCTTCACGAAGGACCACCGGTGCTTTCCGGCGACGTCGGCCGCCCAGGCGATGCCCGTGCCGCGCTCGAACCAGCCCTTCTTGTCCTTGTGGCGCCAGCTCTCCAGCCACCAGAGGCCGAGGCCGATGCGGAGGACGGCGAGCCATTCGGCGCCGGTGAGCCAGACGGTCTGCATCGGTCGGTACCTGCCCCTCCTCGATCCTGATCTGACGGTACGTCAGTTCAGCGGATCCGCCGCCGTCTGCGCAAGACCCCCGCACGCCCCCGCGGACCCCACCCAGGCGTGACCGTTTCGCAACCGATTCCCCTCTTGACCGAGACCCAACAAGTGAGCACGCCGTTACGCTGAGCACTCATGGTCAACACCCCCCATTCCAGACCCTCTCCACCCGAACGGCCCGATCACCCGGTCTACGTCATCGGCGGCGGGCCGGGCGGACTCGCCGCCGCCGCCTCACTGCGCGCGAAGGGCGTCCGGGCCGTCGTCCTGGAGAAGTCCGACGCCGTGGGCGCCTCGTGGCGTTCCCACTACGACCGGCTGCGGCTGCACACCACCCGGCGCCTGTCCTCGCTCCCCGGCCTGCCGATGCCCCGCTCCTTCGGGCGGTGGGTCGCCCGCGCGGACGTGGTGCGGTACCTGGAGAAGTACGCCGAGGTCCACGAGCTGGAGATCGTGACCGGCGTCGAGGTCACGCGGGTCGAGCGGGCCGGCGAGGACTGGCTGCTGCACGCGACGGGCGGGCGCCGGCTGACCGGGCGGGCCGTGGTCGTCGCCACCGGGTTCAACCACACCCCGCGCCTTCCGGAGTGGCCGGGCCTGGACGCGTACGGCGGGGAACTCGTGCACGCGAGCGCGTACCGCAACCCCGCGCCGTACGCGGGGCGGGACGTCCTCGTCGTGGGCGCCGGGAACACGGGGGCCGAGATCGCCGCCGACCTCGTCGAGGGCGGGGCGGCGCGGGTGCGGCTCGCGGTGCGCACGGTGCCGCACATCGTGCGCCGCTCGACGGCCGGATGGCCGGCGCAGCGTACGGGCATCCTGGTGCGCCGGCTGCCGGTCCGCCTGGTCGACAAGGCGGGCGGGCTGATGGCCCGGGTCGCCGTGCCGGACCTCTCGGAGCACGGCCTGCCGCGGCCCGACACGGGGCTCGCCTCCCGGATGCGGGAGGGGGCGGTCCCGGTGCAGGACGTCGGCCTGATCGACGCCGTGCGGCAGGGCAAGGTGGAGATCGTGGGCGCGGTCGAGTCCTTCGACGGCGACAAGGTCGTGCTCGCCGACGGCTCGGCGATCACCCCGGACGCCGTGATCGCGGCGACGGGCTACCGCCGGGGCCTGGAACCCCTCCTCGGCCACCTGGGCGTCCTGGACGACCGCGGCCGCCCGGTGACGCGAGGGCGGCGAAGCCCTCGGGACGCTCCGGGGCTGTACTTCACGGGGTTCACCAACCCGATCAGCGGGATGTTCCGCGAGATGGCGATCGACGCGGAGAAGATCGCACGGGCTGTCGCCGGACAGCCCCGCCGGTGACCCACCCCAGCGGGAGATCGGCACGGCCTGTCGGCGGACAGCCCCGCCGGTGAACCACCTCGCCGGCGATCGTCCCGCCGGGCGGAACGTTCTCCCCCGACGGGGGCCCGCGTCGTTCTGGATCGGTCCGGTCACGACCATTCCTGACTTGCCGTCAGATCTGTAATCTGACTATGCGTCAGGTTCATTGTCATGGGCGGAAGGGTGGAGCGGAACGATGCTCGGATCGACTCACGGCACCTTCACCACCGATCTCCGCGCCCGCGTGGTCGCCTGCGGCGAGCACTCCGGGGCGCCCGGGAACGCCGTGCACGGCTTCACCGCCGTCGAGGGCGACCTGGACGTCAGCGGGCGGCCGCTGCACGCGCCCGTGCCGGACCTGGACCGGTTCTTCCGGCCCGGGTCCGTCGCCGTCGTCGGGGCCTCCGACGCCGAGGGGCGGCCCAACACCGGCATCACGCGTCAGCTGATCGCCTGGGCCGAGCGGGTCGGCGCCCGGCTCGTGCCCGTGCACCCGACTCGTACGACCGTCTTCGGCATCGACTGTGTGCCCTCCGTCGGCGCGCTCGCCGAGCCCGTCGACCTCGCCGTCCTGCTCGTGGCCGACCCGCTCCCGGTGATCGAGGAACTCAGCCAGGCCAAGGTGCGGTTCGCCGTCGCCTTCGCCTCCGGGTTCGCCGAGACCGGCGGCGAGGGCGCCGCCGCGCAGGAACGTCTCGCCGACGCCGTGCGCGCCTCCGGGATGCGTCTCCTCGGCCCGAACACCAACCTCAACGCCTTCGAGCGCTTCCGCGACGACCTCGACGGGCCCGCGATCGCGCTCATCACGCAGTCCGGCCACCAGGGGCGGCCCGTCCACACCCTCCAGGAACTGGGGGTACGGCTCTCCCACTGGGCGCCGACGGGCAACGAGGCCGATCTGGAGACCGCCGACTTCATCTCGTACTTCGCGACCCGCCCCGAGGTCGGGGCCATCGCCTGTTACGTCGAGGGCCTCAAGGACGGCCGCTCGTTCCTCCTCGCCGCCGACCGCGCCGCCCGCCAGGGCGTGCCCGTCGTCGCGGTCAAGGTCGGGCGGACCGAGACCGGCGCCCGGACGGCCGCCTCGCACACGGGTAAGCTGACGGGCGCGGACCAGGTCGTGGACGCGGCGATGCGGCAGTTCGGCGTGATCCGGGTCGACGGTCTCGACGAACTCCAGGACACCGCCGCGCTGCTGGCACGGGCGCGCAGGCCGGTCGCGGACGGTGTGGTCGTGTACTCGATCTCCGGTGGGACCGGCGCGCACTTCTCCGATCTCGCCACCGCCGCAGGGCTGCGGCTGCCGACCCTCCCGCAGGCGAAGCAGGACGAGCTCCACCAGTGGATACCGCCGTACCTGAACGTCGCCAACCCCGTCGACAACGGCGGGCACCCGGTGGGCGACTGGCGCGGACGGAAGATCATCGACGCGATCCTCGCCGACCCGTCCGTCGGCGTCCTCATCTGCCCCATCACCGGGCCCTTCCCGCCCATGAGCGACAAGCTCGCGCAGGACCTGGTGGAGGCGGCCGAGGCCACCGACAAGCTGGTGTGCGTGGTGTGGGGTTCGCCGGTCGGGACGGAGGCGGCCTACCGGGAGACCCTGCTCGGCTCGTCGCGCGTCGCCACCTTCCGTACGTTCTCCAACTGCATCGGCGCCGTGAAGGCCTACCTCGACCACCACCGCTTCAGCACCGGCTACCGCTCCCCCTTCGACGAGGCCCCCCGCACGCCCTCCCCCTCCTTCCGCAAGGCGCAGGCGCTGATGCGGCCGGGCCGGCAGCTCAGCGAGCACGCGGCGAAGCAGTTGCTGCGGGCCTACGGGATCAGGGTGCCGCGCGAGCAGCTGGTGACGAGCGCGGCGGCGGCGGTCCGGGCGGCGGCGCTCGTCGGCTATCCGGTGGTGATGAAGGCGTCGGGCGCGCGGCTCGCCCACAAGACGGAGCTGGGGCTCGTGAAGGTCGGACTGACGTCGGCGAGCCAGGTGCGGGACGCGTACCGGGAGCTCACGGACATCGCCCGCTACGAGGGCGTCGACCTCGACGGGATCCTGGTCTGCCAGATGGTGGGACGCGGGGTGGAGATGGTGGTGGGCGTGACCCGCGACCCGCTCTTCGGGCCGACGGTGACGGTGGGGCTGGGGGGCGTCCTGGTCGAGGTCCTGAACGACGCGGCGGTGCGCGTGCCGCCGTTCGGCGAGGACCAGGCCCGGGACATGCTCGGCGAACTGCGCGGGCAGGCTCTGCTGAAGGGCGTACGGGGGGCTCCGCCGGCGGACGTGGACGCCCTGGTGGAGGTCGTGCTGCGGGTGCAGCGGATGGCCCTGGAGCTGGACGGCGACCTCGCCGAACTCGACATCAACCCGCTGATGGTGCTGCCACGGGGGCAGGGCGCGGTGGCGCTCGACGCGCTCGCGGTCTGCCGACAGGAGCCCTGAGCCGTGACGGATGACCTGCTGCACGCGGTCGAGAACGGCGTCTCTTGGATCACGCTCGACCGGCCCGAGGCGATGAACGCGGTCACCTGGGACCAGCGCGAGCGGATCATCGCGCTGCTCGGGGAGGCGTCCGCCGACCCGGCCGTACGGGCGGTGGTGGTGACGGCCACCGGTCGGGCCTTCTGCGCGGGCGCGGACCTGCGGGGCGGGCCGCCTTCGGGCGAACGTGTGGCGGGGGACGTGGCGCGGACGATCCGGCAGGGCGCGCAGCGCTTCGTCGGGGCCGTACTGGACTGCGAGAAACCGGTGATCGCGGCGGTGAACGGGACGGCGGCCGGGATCGGGGCGCATCTGGCGTTCGCGTGCGACCTGGTCCTGGCGGCCGAGTCGGCGAAGTTCATCGAGGTGTTCGTGCGCCGGGGGCTGGTGCCGGACGGCGGCGGTGCGTATCTGCTCCCCCGGCTGATCGGGCCGCAACGGGCGAAGGAGCTGATGTTCTTCGGCGACGCGGTCTCGGCTCGGGAGGCCCGGGAGCTGGGCCTGGTGAACCGGGTCGTGCCGACGGCGGAGCTGGAGAAGACCGCGCGGGAGTGGGCGGAGCGCCTGGCCCAGGGCCCGACGCGGGCGCTGGCGCTCACCAAGCAGCTGGTGAACGCCTCGCTCGACGTGGACCGCTCCACGGCCTTCGCGGCGGAGGCGGCGGCCCAGGAGATCAACATGACGACCCGGGACGCGAACGACGGTGTGCGGAGCTTCGTGGAACGCCGGACGCCTCGGTACGAGGGGCGCTGAAGCAGGCACGGGGCTTCTCATCTGACGATCCGTCAGCTTCAATGGGGGGTGTGATGGGACACGCTGGGATGGCGGCCACCGCCGTCCGATACCTCAGGTCGGCCGGATCACCGACGGCCGTCGAAGCGCATCCACGACCGCTGCTGCGGGCGGTACGGGAGGACGAGCGGCTGCCCGTCGACCCGGCCGAGTTCCGGCGCGTCCTTGGACACTTCGCGAGCGGGGTCACCGTCGTGACGGCCCTCGGTCCGGACGGACCGACCGGGTTCGCCTGCCAGTCCTTCGCCTCACTCTCCCTGGAGCCGCCCCTGGTGGCCTTCATGGTCGCCCGCACGTCGACGACCTGGCCCCGGCTCGCCCGGGCCGGCGTCTTCTGCGTCAACATCCTGGGCGCGGACCAGCGGGACCTCTGCCTGGGGTTCGCGAAGAGCGGCGCGGACAAGTTCGCGGGGGTGCCGTACGACGCCGCCCCGGCGACCGGCTCACCCCGCCTGACCGGCGCCCCGGCCTGGATCGACTGCACGATCGCCCAGGTCCACACGGGCGGCGACCACTTGATCGTGGTCGGCCGGGTGGAGGCCCTGGGCACCCCGACCGAGGACGACGGCGAACCGCTGCTCTTCCACCGGGGCCGGTTCGGCCGCTTCGGCGGCTAGGGGGCCGGCGGCCAGGGGGGGCCGGCCGCCAGGAGACTGGCGGATCAGGGGGTCCGGCGGATCAGGGTCGGGGCCACGGCGCCTGACACGACGCCTCGCTGCGGCGCCTGACACGACGTCTGGCACGACGCCTGACTGCGGGCGCCTGGCACGGTGCCTCGCACCACGCCTCGCCACGGCCCTGGCACCACGCCTCGCCGCCGTACCGAAGCGCCCAGGGGGCCGTCAGGCCGTCATCCCCGGCGGCACGGACGCGTTCCGGCCGCGGATGACCAGGGACATCAGGGCCGCCGCCGCGCACAGGGCGCCCGAGGCGTACCAGACCACGTCGTACGAGCCGAAGACGTCCCGCGCCACTCCGCCCGCGAAGGCGACGGCCGCCGCGCCCACCTGGTGGGAGGCGAGCACCCAGCCGAAGACGATCGCGCTGTCCTCTCCGTAGTGCTCGCGGCACAGGGCGATCGTCGGCGGAACCGTGGCCACCCAGTCCAGGCCGTAGAAGACGATGAAGAAGATCATCGGCGGGTGGACGGAGGGCGCGAGGAGCATCGGGAGGAAGAGCAGGGACACACCGCGCAGGGCGTAGTAGACCGCCAGCAGGCGCCGCGCCTCGAAGCGGTCCGTGAACCAGCCCGAGGCGATCGTGCCGACGACGTCGAAGACACCGATCACGGCGAGGAGCGAGGCCGCCGCGGTGATCGGCATGCCGTGGTCGTGGGCGGCGGGCACGAAGTGGGTCTTGACCAGCCCGTTCGTCGAGGCGCCGCAGATCGCGAAGGTGCCGGCCAGGAGCCAGAAGGGGGCCGTCCTGGCCGCCTTGAGGAGCACGGTCACGGCCCGGCGGGCCGCGCCGGTGACCGGGGCGGGCTTCGATACGAACTCACCGCCGTACGGGGTGAGGCCCACGTCCGCCGGGTGGTCGCGCAGCAGCAGCCAGACGAAGGGGACGACCGCGAGCGCGGAGAGCGCGACGGTGACCGCGGCCGGTCGCCAGCCCTCGTTCTCGACCAGCCAGGACAGCAGGGGCAGGAAGACCAGCTGGCCCGAGGCGCCGGCCGCCGTGAGGATGCCGGTGACGAGCCCGCGCCGGGCCACGAACCACCGGTTCGTCACCGTCGCCGCGAACGCCAGAGCCATCGAACCGCTGCCGAGGCCGACGAGGACGCCCCAGTACAGGACGAGTTGCCAGGAGGCGGTCATCCACACCGTCAGCAGCGAGCCGAGCGCGATGACGCTCAGCGCGAAGGCGACGACCCGGCGGATGCCGAACCGGTCCATCAGAGCGGCGGCGAACGGCGCCGTCAGGCCGTAGAGCGCGAGGTTCACGGAGACCGCGAAGCCGATCGTCCCGCGTGACCAGTCGAACTCGCCGTGCAGCGGTTCGATCAGCAGACCGGGCAGTGAGGCGAAGGCCGCGGCGCCGATGATCGTGACGAAGGTGACGACCGCGACGAACCAGGCGCGATGGACACGGGGCTTACGGGAGGAGACGGGCGACGCGGGGGTCTCGGTTGTCTGGGTCACGTCACTCAGCTTCGTGGCCGGGAGTCGCCCCCACCATTGGCCCGAATGACAGCTTTCGCAAGGATCGGGACATCAGCCCGGCGCGGGGCGGCCCGACCGGCCCACCACCCGGAGAAGCGGCGCCCCGACCGGGCCGGGAATGCGCTCCCGAGCGGCAGACTTGTAGGTGGTGCGCCGAGGAGTGACGCTCCGCCTGCCTGCCGGCCTCGGCGAGTGATCTGGATCACAAAGGATGCTCTCGTGCCTCACCGTATCGCCGTCCTCGCCCTGCCCGGCCTGCTCCCCTTCGAGCTGGGCATCGCCCACCGGATCTTCGGCCGCGCCAAGGACGCCGAGGGCAGGCCGCTGTACGAGATCGCGACCTGCGCCCCGGCCGCGGGCCCGGTCCGGACGGACGCGGACTTCGCGATCCACGTGGAGCACGGCCCGGAGGCGCTCGCCGCGGCGGACACGGTCGTCGTCCCCGCCTCGTACGAACTGGGCCCCGTCTACGACGAGGGCCGGCTGACCGACGAGCTGGCGGCGGCGCTCGGGCACATCCGGCCCGGGACGCGGCTCGTGTCCATCTGTACGGGCGGATACGTGCTGGCCGCCGCCGGCTACCTCGACGGGCGGCCGGCCACCACGCACTGGGCCTCCGCCGCGCACTTCCAGCGGCTCTTCCCGAGGGTGCGGGTCGACGCGGACGTGCTCTTCGTCGACGACGGGGACGTGCTGACCTCGGCGGGCGTCGCCGCCGGGATCGACCTGTGCCTGCACATCGTGCGCCGGGACCACGGGAGCGCCGTCGCCAACGACGTGGCCCGCAGGACCGTCGTACCGCCGCACCGGCACGGCGGGCAGGCCCAGTACATCGAGCGGCCGCTCCCGGAGACGGGGACGGCGACCACGACGACGGCGCGGGCCTGGGCGCTCGCCCATCTGCACGAGCCGATCCAGCTGCGGGACCTGGCGGTACGGGAGTCGATGAGCGTCCGGACGTTCACCCGCCGCTTCCGGGCGGAGGTCGGCATCAGCCCCGGCCAGTGGCTGACCCAGCAGCGGGTGGAACGGGCCCGCCACCTCCTGGAGTCCACGGACCTGGCGGTCGACCAGGTGGCCCGGGACGCGGGCTTCGGCACACCACAGTCCCTGCGCTCGCACCTCCAGGCGGCGATCGGCGTGACCCCGTCGACGTACCGCCGCACGTTCCGGCCGGGGGCGGGACGGTAGGGGACCGGGGGCCGCCCCGGGCGGGTGACGCCGAACTGCCGTTCGTGGGCGACGTGGGCGTGAACAGTCGATGCACCGTGGCAGAGGCTGGCTAGAAGGTCAGTACGCCCCGCGCGACCCTGCCCTGTTCCGCGTCCTGCGCCGCCTTGGCGAACTCCTCCACCGGATACGTGGCGGTGACGAGTTCGTCGAGGAGGAGACGGCCCTCGCGGTACAGCTCCGCGTAGAGCGCGATGTCCTTCTGCGGGCGCGAGGAGCCGTAGCGGCAGCCGAGGATCGACTTGTCGAGGAACATCGTGGCGGGCGGGAAGCTCGCCTCCGCGGTGGGGGCGGTCATGCCGAGGAGGACGGCCTGGCCGTGGCGGTCGAGGAGGTCGATCGCCGTGCGGACGAGTCCGGTGTGGCCGACGCACTCGAAGACGTGGTCGGCGCCGGTGGGCAGGACGTCCCGGACGGTCTCCGCCGAGTCGAGGAAGTGCGTGGCGCCGAAGCGGCGGGCGACCTCCTCCTTGGCCGGGTTGGTGTCGACGGCGACGATCGTGAGCGCCCCGGCGATCCGGGCGCCCTGGATGACGTTGAGCCCGATGCCGCCGGTGCCGATCACGACGACGGTCTCGCCGCGGTCGACCTTGGCTCTGTTGAGCACGGCGCCGACACCGGTGAGGACGCCACAGCCCATGAGGGCGGCGGAGGTGAGGGGGATGTCCTCGGGGATCTTCACGGCCTGCACGGCCTTGACGACGGTCCGCTCGGCGAAGGAGGAGTTGGCGGCGAACTGGAAGAGGGGCAGGCCCGTGCTGCCTCGCGTGAAGGGCTGCCGGGGCATGCCGATGGCCTTGCGGCACATGGTGGGGCGGCCGCGGTCGCAGTCGGCGCAGGCGCCGCAGTTGGCGAGCGTGGAGAGGGCGACGTGGTCGCCTTCCGCGACATGGGTGACGCCGGGGCCGACGGCCTCGACGACGCCGGCGCCTTCGTGGCCGAGGACTACGGGGGCGGGGAAGGGGATGGTGCCGTCGAGGACGGCGAGATCGCTGTGACAGAGCCCGGCGGCGCGGACGCCGACGAGGACTTCGCCGGGCCCGGGGTCGCGTACCACCAGGTCGTCGACGACCTGGACGTGCTTGCCGTCGTAGACGACGCCTCTCATGTGCGTGCTCCTTGTGGTCGGCGGTGCGTTGGGGGCGACCGTGGGGCTCTTGTGCCCCGGGGGCCCTGGAGGGTGGACGTGGGGGCTCTTGTGCCCGGCGCCCTGGAGGGTGGACGTGGCGCGTGATGCGGGGCGCTCGGAGCGAGCGGACGCCGTCCGGCAGGGGCGCCGTCCCGCGTGCTCCCCCGACTCCGTCCCGCGTGCACCCCGGACCGCCGTCCCGTGTGCCCCCGGACTCCGTCCGGGGACCCCCACCGCCCCGGCGGGACCACGGCCCTCACGGAGGGGGCGGGGCGGGGATCCGGACGGTTGCCCGGACGGAGAGGGCCGGCGCGCCCCTACTGGTTGGGGCGGGCGCCTGCTGATGCCGCCTTGGCCATGTCCTCCAGCCGGGTCAGCAGCGGCATCGGGTCCACGCCCACCGTTCCCGGCAGGAAGTCCGCGATGCGTTCCGGGGTCCACGGGCCCCCCTCCGCGTACCCCGCCCGCAGTTCCCTCGGCTGGGCCCAGACCGCGATCTTGGGGCCCGCGATCGTGTAGACCTGGCCGGTGATCCTCTCCTCGCGGGCCCGCTCCGAGAGCAGGTAGACGACCAGCGCCGCCACGTCCTCCGGCTCTCCGATCTCCTTCAGCTCCATCGGCACGTTCGCCGACATCCGCGTCCTCGCCACCGGCGCCACCGCGTTCGCCGTGACCCCGTACTTGTGCAGGCCCAGCGCCGCCGACCGGACCAGCGAGATGATCCCGCCCTTGGCCGCCGAGTAGTTCGCCTGCGCCACCGACCCCTGGTGATTCCCGCTCGTGAAACCGATCAGGGTCCCGGTGCCCTGCTTGCGCATCACCGCCGACGCCGCCCGGAAGACCGTGAACGTCCCCTTCAGGTGGGTCGCGACGACCGGGTCCCACTCCTCCTCGGCCATGTTGAAGAGCATCCGCTCGCGCAGGATGCCCGCCACGCACACGACCCCGTCGATCCGCCCGTACTCCGCGAGGGCGACGTCGACGATCCGCTGTCCACCCGCCATCGTCGAGATGTCGTCGGCGACGGCGACGGCCGAACCGCCTGCCGCCTCGATCTCCTTCACCACCGACAGCGCGACCTCCGACGTCGGCTCCCCGCCCTCGATGGAGACCCCGTAGTCGTTGACGACGACCTTCGCCCCCTCCGCCGCGCACGCGAGAGCCACCGCGCGCCCGATTCCGCGCCCCGCGCCCGTCACCGCCACGACCTTGCCTGCCAAGAAGTTCCCCACGCCCGGCCCCTTCCCGCATTTTCTGACGGTCCGTTAGATTCGTTCGTCGACAGGATTCTACGGTCCGTCAGATACAGGAAAACAAGACCCTGGAGGCCCCGATGTCAGTTCCCTCGCAGCTCCCCGTCGAGTTCCACGACATCGCCAAGCGCGTCAACAACTGGGGACGTTGGGGCCGGGACGACGAGATCGGCACCCTCAACCTGATCACCGACGACGTCGTACGGAGCGCCGTCGCGACCGTCCGCTCCGGCCATCGCGTCCCCCTCGCCCTCGACCTCACCCAGGACGGCGTGCAGACCGGCATGATCCCGGGCCGGGTCAATCCGCTCCACGTCATGGTCCAGATCAACCAGGAGCTCTTCGGCCCCGGCACGGTCGCCACCAGCGACGACGCGGTGACCCTGGGCCTCCAGGCGGCCACCCACTGGGACGCCCTCACCCACGCCTCGCACTCCGGCAAGATCTACAACGGCCGCCCCGCCTCCACCATCACCCCGCACGGCCGCTCCGAGTTCAGCGGCATCCACACCGCCCGCCACGTCGTCAGCCGTGGCGTCCTGCTCGACGTGGCCGCCGCCAAGGGTGTCGACCGACTGCCCGGCGACCACGCCGTCACCCCCGAAGACCTCGACGAGGCCGCCGAATTCGGCCGCGTCACCGTCCGGGCCGGCGACGTCGTCCTCGTCCGGACGGGACAGATACGGCAGTACCTCGCCGGGGACAAGCACGCCTACGCGTTCCCCTCCCCCGGCCTCTCCCTCCGCACGCCCGAGTGGTTCCACGCCCGCGACGTCGCCGCCGTCGCCAACGACACGCTCACCTTCGAGATCTTCCCGCCCGAGATCGAGAACCTCTGGCTGCCGGTGCACGCGCTCGATCTCGTCGAGATGGGCATGCTCCAGGGGCAGAACTGGAATCTGGAAGGCCTGTCCACAGCCTGTGCACTGCGCGAGCAGTACGCGTTCCTGCTCTCCGCGATGCCGGAGCCCTTCGTGGGCGGTACGGGCACACCGGTGGCCCCGGTGGCGATTCTCTGAACCGCAGAAGGAATGACGCGGGCGGCAGCGCACTCGCGCGCGCCCCGAGCACGGCGAGCACAACGCACCCCGAGCACAACGCACCCCGAGCGCAACGCACCCCGAGCACGGCGAGCACAACGAATGGGGTCCCCCGCGCGCGGCGAGCGCTGCGGGGAGCCGCCACCCCGGACACGACCCGCACTCGTCGAGGGCGGCATGGCGCCCTCGCCGTCCCCTCACGTCGGACCGCTCACCCCAGGGTGAACAAAACGGCACGAACCGTCAACAGTGCACCGAGGCGGTCGGGGTGGCCGCGGAAGCCTGGGGGGCCTTCGACACGCCCCGGTCCACCTCGCACCAGATGCTCTTGCCGGCGCCCTCGCGCTGCCATCCCCACCGGTCGGCCAGGCCGTCCACCAGCTCCAGGCCGCGCCCGTTGGTGTCCTCGCCCTGCGCACGGCGCGGCATCGGCGGCCGGTCGCTGGAGTCGGCGACCTCCACCCGCACCGTCCCGGCCCCCGCACAGCCCGCGCCGAACAGCATCCGCAGAACGGCCGGACAGCCCGTGTGGACCACCGCGTTGGTCACGAGTTCCGAAATGAGCAGCACCAGCGTCTCGGCCAGCGGCTCGTCATCCTCTATGCCCGATCCGGCGAGCCTCGAACGCGCCCAACGCCGGGCGCGTCCCACCTCCGCCGGGTCCGGCCCGACCTCCAACTGAACCTGAAGCACCTGCACCGTTCACACCATCCGAACCGGCGGACACATCGCCTCGCGCCTCACAGCCATCGACGCCCTCACGGAACGTGATTCCCTTGTGAGACAGCATGGTTGACGTACAGTCACCGCAACAAGCGCTTCGGGCATATTCCAGCGCGAAGGAGTACGCATGGTCCATACTGTGCGACGCGCGCTGCGGGGAGTCGAACAGGAGGGCGCCCAGCGCCTCCGCGGGATACGAGCGGCACGCATCGGCCGGTCCGGGGCCGCCGTTTCGGCGACACCGGGACGATCCGGGCCCACAACCACTCGCATCCCACGGAGAGTACCGGAGCGGGACCCCGACTCCGGGCCGTGACGGCCCGCCCGAAGGACACAACCCGATATCGACGCTCCGTGAGCGCCCACCCACGCCGCGCCTACAGGGCAAGCGCCTCCACCTCCTCCGCCCGGGCCCTCGTGAGGCCGCGCTCGGCCCGCACCCAGGCCCGTTTGAGGTGGAGATGCACGTCCGCCTCCCAGGTGAAGCCCATGCCGCCGTGCACCTGGAGGCAGTCCCGCGCGCAGTCGACGGCCGCCTCGTCGGCGAGCAGCTTGGCCCCGGCGATCTCGATCGGATCGGCGGTGACAGCGGCGGCGTAGACCGCGGCCCGGGCGACCTCCGTCCGCACCAGCATCCGCGCGCACAGATGCTTCACGGCCTGGAACGCCCCGACGGCCTGGCCGAACTGCACGCGCGTCCGCGCGTAGGACACGGCCGCCTCGGTGGTACGCGAGGCACTCCCGACCTGCTCGGCGGCGCTGAGGAGCGCGACCTGCGGCCAGGACACGGGACGGCGCCCTCGCGGGCGTGGTCCAGCCTCAGCCCCCGCACCCACCGGCCCCGGCACGCGATGCAGAGGCGTCAGCGGATCCACCGACCGAACGGAGACCGCCCCCGTCGCGTCACCGAGCACCACGTCCGCCTCGTCCAGCCACTCCACCAGCGCCCCGTCGGCCGCCGTCACCACCACCTCCCCCTCCGCGGCCCCGTCCACCACCCCCGCTGCCAGGTGAGTCGCCACCAACGGCCCCGGCAGCAGCGCCCGCCCCGCCTCCTCGAAGGCGAGCACCGCCTCCGGCAGTCCGAGGCCGACGCCCCCCTCCGCCTCCGGCAGCCGGAGCGCGAAGAACCCTGCCGCGCCCAGCTCCCGCCAGAGCGCCCGGTCGAGCGCCCCGCCCGCGTCCACCGCGGCCCGCATCGCCTCCCGGCCGAAGCGGCCCGCGAGCAGCTCCCGTACCCCCGCCTTCAGGGCCTTCTGATCATCAGTCAGCCGGAAGTCCACGAGACCACCACCCTCCCTCACCGCCCCTTCGGCAGGCCGAGTATCCGCTCGGCGACGATGTTCGACTGGATCTGCGACGTACCGGCCGCGATCGTGTACGACAGCGAGGAGAGCCGGTCCAGGTTCCACTCGCGCCCGAGGTCGAGCGCGTCGGGCCCGAGGACGGCGGCGGCCGCGTCGTACAGCTCCTGCCGGGCGTGCGAGTACCGCAGCTTGAAGACCGAGCCGCCGGCTCCCGGCACTCCGCCCGACGCCTCCGCCTCGCTGACGTTCCATTGGGTCAGGCGCCACAGCGCCCGGAACTCGGCGCTCAGCCGCCCGAGCCGCCGCCGCACCCCCGGGTCGTCCCAGGTGCCGTTCTTCCGGGCCGCCCGCGCGAGTTCGCCCAGCACGCGACGGCACGCGACGACCTCGCCGACGAACGCCGTACCACGCTCGAAGGAGAGGGTCACCATCGTCACGCGCCAGCCGTCGTTCTCCTCCCCGACCCGGTTGGCGACCGGCACCCGCACCTCGTCGAGGAACATCTCGGCGAACTCCGTCGACCCCGCGAGCGTCCGCAGCGGCCGTACGGTGATCCCGGGCGCGTCCATGGGCATCGCGAGCCAGCTGATCCCCCGGTGCTTCGAGGGCGCGCCCGGGTCCGTCCGTACGAGCAGCTCGCACCAGTCGGCGACCTCCGCGTGCGAGGTCCATGTCTTGGAGCCGGAGACCACGTACGCGTCCCCGTCCCGCACCGCCCGCGTCCGCAGCCCGGCCAGGTCGGATCCGGCGTCGGGCTCGCTGAACCCCTGGCACCAGACCTCGTCGCCGCGCAGCACGGGCGGCAGCCAGCGCTCCCGCTGTTCGGGCGTCCCCTCGGCGGCGATCGTCGGTCCCGCGTGCAGCAGTCCGACGAAGTTCGCGCCGACGTACGGGGCTCCGGCGCGCTCGGTCTCCTCCAGGAAGATCAGCCGCTGGGTCGGGGAGGCGTCCCAGTGCACGTCCGCGTACCCGGCGTCGTACAGCCGCCTCTGCCAGCCGCAGTCGTACGCCCGCCGTCCCGGCCAGTCCAGCGGATCGGGCTTCGGCGGCAGCGTCGGCAGGACCCGTGCGAGCCATTCCCGCAGCCGGGCCCGGAACTCCTCCTGGGCCGCGCCGTCCGCGAGGTCCATCAGACGATGCCCAGGTCCAGCATGCGGATGGCGTTGCCGCGCATCAGCTTGTAGACCGTCTCGTCGTCGAGCCCCTTGACGTGGTCGAGGGCGACTTCCCTGGTGTGCGGGAACGTGGAGTCGACGTGCGGGTAGTCGGTCTCGAAGGTGGCGTTGTCGCGGCCGACGACGTCGAGCGAGGCGATGCCGTGCTTGTCGCGGAAGAAGCAGCAGAAGATCTGCCGGTAGTAGTACGTGGACGGGGGTTCGGGGATGAGGTCGCGGACGCCGCCCCAGGCGCGGTGCTCCTCCCACACGTCGTCGGCGCGCTCCAGGGCGTACGGGATCCAGCCCATCTGGCCCTCGCTGTAGGCGAGCTTGAGCCGGGGGAACTTGACCAGCACGCCGCTGAAGAGGAAGTCCATCATCGAGGCCATGGCGTTGTTGAAGCTGAGGGAGGCCTGGACGGCGGGCGGGGCGTCGGGGGAGGCGGCGGGCATCTGGCTGCTGGAGCCGATGTGCATGTTGACGACGGTCCCGGTCTCCTGGCAGGCGGCGAAGAACGGGTCCCAGTGGCCGGAGTGGATCGACGGGAGCCCCAGATGGGTCGGGATCTCCGAGAAGGTGACCGCCTTGACACCGCGGGCCGCGTTCCGCCGGATCTCGGCGACGGCGAGATCGATGTCCCAGAGCGGGATGATGCAGAGCGGGATGAGCCGGCCGCCGCTGTCGCCGCACCACTCCTCGACCATCCAGTCGTTGTAGGCGCGGACGCAGGCGAGGGCGACCTCCTTGTCCTTGGCCTCGGCGAAGGTCTGGCCGCAGAAGCGCGGGAAGGTCGGGAAGCAGAGGCTGGCCTCGACGTGGTTGAGGTCCATGTCCCGCAGCCGCTCGACCGGGTCCCAGCAGCCGCGGCGCATCTCCTCGCGGGTGATGCCCTCCAGGGTCATCTCGTCGCGGTCGAAGCCGACGGCGGCGATGTTGCGCTTGTACGGGAACCTGAGGTCCTCGTAGATCCACCAGTCGGTCGGCGGCCCGTCCGGGTCCATCGTGATCTGGTACTTGCCGCCGACGTACGCGAGCTCCCCGATCCCGGCGGTCAGCGGCTGCGGCCCGCGGTCGCGGTACCTGGCCGGCAGCCAGGTCCTGAAGAGGTGGGCCGGTTCGATCACATGGTCGTCGACGCTGATGATCCGTGGAAGTTCCGTCATGAGACCCTCTCCCGTTCCCGCATTTTTCTGATGACCCGTCAGATTCCGGTCGGTCTCAGGCTAGCCCCCACCCCCTGGACCGACAAGCGGCGGACCTCTACGCTCTCCAGGCAATCTGACTGGGCGTCAGTTATGGACGGAGAGGGGATCGCCGTGACCGACACCGCACACACCCTGGGCACCTCCCGCACCCTCTGGGAGCTCGTCGAGCGGCGCGCCGCCCTCACGCCCGACCGGCCCGTCCTCCTCCAGGGGGACCGCGTCCTGACCTTCGGCGAGCTGCGCGAACGCGCCGAGCGGTGCGCCGCCGGGCTCTACGGGAGGGGGGTGCGGCCGGGCACCGTCGTGGCCTGGCAGCTGCCCACCCGGATCGAGACCGCGGTCCTCTCCTTCGCGCTCGCCCGCATCGGCGCCGTACAGTCCCCGGTCATCCCCTTCTACCGGGACCGCGAGGTCGGCTTCGCACTGCGCGAGTCGAAGGCCGAGTTCTTCGCCGTGCCGGGCGTGTGGCGCGGCTTCGACCACACGGAGATGGCCCGCCGGCTCGGCGCACGCGGGGTCTTCGAGGCGTACGACTCCCTGCCCGACGGGGACCCGGACGTCCTGCCGCCCCCGCCGGCCGACGGGACCGACGTGCGGTGGATCTACTGGACCTCCGGCACGACCTCCGACCCGAAGGGCGTGCTGCACACCGACCGCTCACTCATCGCGGGCGGCTCCTGCCTCGCCCACGCGCTGCACCTGAGCGCGGACGACATCGGCTCGATGGCCTTCCCGTACGCGCACATCGCCGGGCCCGACTACACGGTGATGCTCCTCCTGTACGGATTCCCCGCGGTGATGTTCGAACAGTTCGCGCTGCCCGAGGCGCTGACGGAGTACCGCAGGCACGGGGTGACCGTGGCGGGCGGATCCACCGCCTTCTACTCGATGTTCCTCGCCGAGCAGCGGAAGCAGCCCGGCCGGAAGCTGATACCGAGCCTGCGGCTGCTCGCGGGCGGCGGGGCGCCCAAGCCGCCGGAGATCTACCACGCCGTCGTACGGGAGATGGGCTGCCGGCTCACCCACGGATACGGCATGACCG